>NZ_NUCO01000162.1:0-484 GCF_002555445.1 Bacillus sp. AFS017336 | reverse complement strand
ATAAAAAAGCATCCTTACTGGATGCTCTTGATTTGTGTCACAATTTCGTTGTGTTCGGTGATTAATCTTTTCAACTGTTCTTCGAGATGAGGGTCGTTTTTCTTCGCTAAGATGATCTTGACGATGTCGATCGCTTCGCGCGTCTTCATTAATTCTTTTTGCAATTTTTCGACTGCATTCAATTTTCCCATGTTTTACCCTCTTCTTCATTCAGTTTAGTGGATCCGGTCCATAACTGTCCGTTAAGCATACCAAATAAAGCGGATAAATGCACACTTTAATAGTCATGAGTTATTAATTCGAAAAGAAAAAGTATCGAACGATGTTTAGAATAACTGGAATGAAGATGATCCAGCAAATGGATACGTTGATACCAGCTCTTGCAATGGATTTGATGTTTGCTTGTAATAATTCGTTGGTGTGCTCGTCGAGAACAATTGCTTTGTTCTTTTCAACGAGTGAACGAAGAAGTTGACTGAGATGC
>NZ_NUCO01000161.1:0-1395 GCF_002555445.1 Bacillus sp. AFS017336 | reverse complement strand
TTAAGTTAGTCTAAAAAGTGGACACGTAAAAATGAGAATAATTTATAATGTAAGTATCTTATTAAAGGACGTGTTCACATGGGGAAGCGCTATGATCAAGAATACAAAGAATATGTTGCAAAATTAATAGTTGAGGATGGAAGAAAAGCATCAGAGATATCTTATGAGCTTGAGATTCCTTATTCGAGTGTTTGTCGGTGGGTTAAGGCATATAAAAGTAAACTAAATCCTGCTAATTCACAAGAGAAATATATTACCCCAACAGAATTAGAAAAGCTAAAGAAACAACATGAAAAGGAACTTAAGCAACTAAGAGAGGAAAACGAAATTTTAAAAAAGGCGATGCACATCTTCACCAAAAACCAAGTATAGTTTATCACTTCATTCATGCACATCGAGATGAACATACGACCGTGAAGATGTGTAAAGTGCTTGGGGTTTCTGCAAGTGGATATTATAAATGGCTTAACAATCAAAGTCATGTGCAATCTGAAAAGATACGTTATAAAAAAGAGCTTGAGCAGAAAATAAAAAAATCTTTCCATAACAGTGGTGGAACATATGGAAGCCCAAGAGTTCATGATGATTTAGTAGAATGGGGATATACGATTTCTCAAAAAACTGTAGCTAGAATGATGAATGAATTAGGATTAAGAGCTACTCCACAGGAGAAATATGTAGTTACGACAGACTCTAATCATGAATTGAAAACCTATCCTAACTTAGTTAATCGTGAGTTCAATGTAGGTGAACCAAATCGAATTTGGGTGGCAGATATCACTTACATTTGGACACTTGAAGGTTGGGTTTATTTGTCGTCAGTAATGGATTTATATTCTAGAAAGATTGTAGGCTGGAGCCTCGATTCGAATCTAAAAAAAGAGCTTCCTTTAAAAGCATTAAATATGGCCATTAATTCACGGCAGCCTAAAAAAGGACTAATCCATCATTCAGACCGTGGATCTCAGTACTGTTCTAATGATTACATTTTTAAGTTAAATGAGATGCAAATGAATATCAGTATGAGCAAAAAGGGAGATCCCTATGATAATGCGTGTATCGAATCATTTCACGCCACTTTAAAGAAGGACTTAATTTATAGAAGGCGTTTTAAAACTCGTTCTGAAGCAACAAGAGCAATCAATCATTATATAGGTAGTTTTTACAATGAAAAACGAAAACACTCAAAATTAGAATATTGTTCACCAAATCAATTTGAAAGAAAAAGCCAAGTAAAAGTGCTAGAAAAAATCTCATAAAATAACCATTTTAGTTTAGTATGGCTATTTCTAATTTTAGGAATGATGATTTCTAGCACCTCACAAACAGTATTACATCAGCTAGTCTATTAAAAAAATCTCAAATTTAAGTGTCTACTTTCTTGACCGAAGTCCA
>NZ_NUCO01000160.1:0-15293 GCF_002555445.1 Bacillus sp. AFS017336 | reverse complement strand
GAAGAAGTTGACTGAGATGCCACTTCGGACGGTTTACTATTTATTTTGATATTGTTTGTACTGTTGGCAATGACGAGCGTATACAGTCCCTTTTGTTGATTAAATTAAAAAGTTATTCAACTAACGAGCGCATTAGTTGAACAACATAATCGGCTGTATAGTCGATTTTTTTATTTAATGTGAAACAAAAAATATTTGAGATGATGTATTTATGCAAAATTAGAATCACGTCAATTATACATATAATAGTAGGTAGGTTAATTTGTCCAAAAACTACCGTGCTTTAGTATAGGAGGTAAGAAATTGGTTAAAAAGTTTAGTACTTTATTGCTTTTAATTGCAATCACTCTGCAAGTTTATGGATTTTTTACTAACCGATTTTGGACCTTGATGCCATATTAACTTTTCTTATTGGGAATAATGCTTTTCGCATTGGGTTTACAGGAAAAAGGAAAACTTAGATTAAATCTTTTCATCATGACAGGGAGTACTATTTTTATCGGTTTTATAAGATTGTTATCGAACTAACTGATGCGATTCTTCAATAGAAGATCGCTTTTTTATTCAACAAAATGGCAGATTAGTTGTATAAGAATTTTTAAAATAAATCAATTTTTTTTGATTAATATATTGCATTTATTTGGTAAATTAACATATACTTAATTCATCAATAAAATTTGATTAAGGAGAAAGCATATGACTGAGATGACACAACAGCTCCAGAAATATGAGCAGAAATTTAAAGCGTTAGCTGATCAGAAGCGTCTAGAAATCATGTATGAGCTTTGTCAAAGAGGAAGTACATGTGTATGTGATTTAACGGAAGCGTTTGATATGACACAGTCTAAGCTTTCGTATCATTTGAAAATCTTACTGGATGCAGGGCTCATTGTAAAAGAAACGAAAGGTACATGGAGCTATTATGACTTGAACGACACAGAAGTTAACAACTTGCTATCAGAAGAGCTTTGTTGTATTTTCCGAAAATCAGATAACGGTAAACGTAACAGTAATTGTTGTTAATTTTTTTTAATCATTAAATCAAATTTTTTTGATTAAAAAAAAGGAGGAATTCTATATGAAATATGTTCATGTAGGGGTTAACGTAACAAATTTAGAGGCATCAATCGCTTTTTATCAAAAAGTATTTGGTTTGGCACCCGTTAAAGTGAAAGAAGGGTATGCGAAATTCCTGTTAGAAAATCCAGGTCTTAATTTCACACTAAACGTTCGTGATCAAGTTGCGGGTAATCAAGTAAATCACTTTGGTTTCCAAGTTGAAACGGCTGAAGAAATTTTAGCTCATAAGGAAAGACTAGAAAAAGAAGGTTTCTTTGCACGTGAAGAAATGGATACAACATGTTGTTATGCAGTTCAAGATAAGTTTTGGGTAACGGATCCAGACGGAAATGAGTGGGAATTCTTCTATACAAAGGCAGATAGTGAAGTCCACAGGGAAAGCTGCTGTGTTTAAACTACTTCTTCAACGAATCAATGTTGTTAAAAAGTCATTTCAACTAGGGGTATAAGCTTGAGAAAGAAATTAATCGCAGAATTTTTAGGAACATATTTTTTAGTATTTGCTGGAACAGGTGCTATTGTCATTAATGCGTTAACGAACAGTTTAACGCATGTAGGGATTGCTTTCACGTTCGGTCTTGTCGTCATGGCATTGATTTATACCTTCGGGCACGTATCTGGTGCCCATTTCAATCCTGCTGTGACGATTGGTTTTTTCATTCATGGTGATGTAACGAAGCGAGAAGCATCCAGTTACATTTTGATTCAATTACTTGCGGCCACGGCTGCGAGTACAACGTTATTTGGTTTATTTGGGAACGTGGCTTCATTAGGAGCTACTCTACCAAGAGGTTCCTGGGAACAATCATTTCTGTTAGAATTTATTCTGACTTTTTTCTTAATGATGGTGATTTTGGGATCAGCGATCCATGGAAAAGCTATTAAATCCTTTGCAGGAGTCGCAATTGGTGCAACGGTGGGACTGGAAGCCATGTTTGCAGGTCCGATTTGTGGGGCATCTATGAATCCTGCACGTTCGATTGGTCCAGCAATTCTATCCGGTGCAACACACTATATATGGATTTATATTATAGCAACCATATTAGGAGCAAGTTGTGCAGCAATAATTTATCGAATATTTCACGAAAACTAAAGGAGAATATAATATGGCTAACAAAACAATTTACTTCTTATGCACAGGAAACTCTTGCCGAAGCCAAATGGCAGAAGCATGGGGGAAAAAACATTTAGGAAAAGAATGGAACGTCTTATCAGCTGGAATCGAAGCACATGGTGTGAATCCGAACGCAATTAAAGCAATGGATGAAGTTGGAATCAATATTCGCAATCAAACATCAGATGTAATCGACAATGACATCTTAAACAATGCAGATTTAGTTGTGACTTTATGTGGTCATGCGAATGATGTATGTCCAGTTACACCACCACATGTGAAACGTGTTCATTGGGGATTTGATGATCCAGCAGGTCAAGAATGGGAAGTATTCCAAAGAGTTCGCGACCAAATTGGACTTCGAATTAAACAGTTTGCTGAAACTGGAGAATAACAAAAGAACCTTCTATCATAGAAGGTTCTTTGTTTTCCTTAAGCAACTAACGAATGCGATAGTTAAATAACACGCTGGAGCCGATGAACGATGATCGGCTCCTATTTTACTATCTGGCAGTTTAGTTGTGCGAAATGTTCCTAGCTTAAATTGAGATTGGTCACAATACTCAGGTAAAGGCTAGGCAGTTCCTCTCGGAACTGAAGGGTTATATCGAATAATCAAATGATGGGGTAACGCCCTGAAGGGTTCTCTCTTAGTCGAATAGCACTTAATTTAGTAAGAATGATAGTGTTATAAGCTCGGCGAAAAGGCGTGAGAATTTACCGTAACAGTTTTGGCTGACGAAAGCCTACCCGCAGGGGTGGTGTAAATCATGATGCTTGAGTTGAATGAATATGGTGAGAATGCGAATAAACCTAAAAGTAAAAGGTTAAGCTGACGAACTTCTGAATGTACGGGTCTATAACTGCGATACATAGAAATGTGTATATCACCAAATTGTGAGGTTAGATGTGGGTGAGTAAAACTAACTAATATGAAAATCCATGATACGTTACAGGCGTATGAATGCTAACAGGCTTAAAGGAAGCGCCTAAGTTCATTCTATAATAGATATAATTCAACGTTGTAAGCTGATAACGTGGAGGGCTTACTTCCAATGAAGCGTTGACAAGGAAAATAATAATGTGTCGTATTGAATAAACGCTTGCCTTAATCGAAGATCAAGAGCTGTTAAAAGTACATTCACCTAACATAGTGCATAGGATATTTTTATAAGCTGTGAAGGGATTGAGAAAAATGTATAACGTACCAAATATGTATCCATATCATTATCCATATCAATATCCTTATTATGTTAATGTACCAATGAATTACTATGATAGACAGCCTGTTTACTGGACTTTTCCTGTTGGGGTAGAATATGCAAACAGGTTTGGTTCTTTTCGCTCTTACAATGATGATTTCCGCATTTTGTTAAAAGATTATGGAGCAGAACCGTTTGCCGTTAATATTAATGAAGCAACTAAGCAAAACAATACGTTCCGTACCGCATTATGGACAGGAACTCATTTGCAAGTTACCTTAATGAGTCTCAATGTTGGCGAAGATATCGGCTTGGAAATACACCCTAACGTTGACCAATTCTTACGTGTTGAACAAGGGCAGGGGATTGTTCAAATGGGAAAAAGTAAAGATAAGTTAAATTTTAAAAGTAATATCAATGATGATTCTGCAATAATGGTACCAGCTGGAACATGGCACAATGTAATTAATACAGGTAATATTCCGCTAAAACTTTACTCAATATATGCTCCGCCTAACCATCCTTTTGGGACTGTTCATGTAACAAAAGCAGATGCAATGGCTGCGGAAAGAAGTAGTGGTCATGCCAACGAAAAAACAATTGTTTCTGGCAAAAATCCAGATGAATGGATTAAGTACACCGAATATTTGGTAAATAAAGGGTTAGAGGACGTTAAAAGAGGAATAAATGCTACACACATTCTTCAAGAATTTATTCTAATGGGAGTTCTTGTAGGGAAAGGATATTCTCCTGAAAAAGCATTTGAAACAGTAGAAGAATGGGAACGTACAGGAGAATCTAAACTTCTTCAGCAAAGCAAAAAAATGTAGAATTAGAGTAAATGCATATAGTTAAAAGAAATATTTGCAAAATGTTAAGGGGTTTGTCAGATTGTCTGAACCCCTTTTATTAATTTTTTGTTTTCTTGTTGGGGGAAAATTAGTACTCTTTACAAGAGTTTATTCAATTACATAAATGATTTTAGACTATTGATAATAATAAATTCCTTTTCAATGATACATATTAATCCTATATTGATTACTACAATTTAATTAATTGATTTAAAAGGGGATAACTGTTTATGCCGCAACATTATGAGATTATCATGAGAACAATGCTAGCATTTTTGATTTTGTTTATTGGTGCCAAAATTTTAGGAAAACAAATTATTGCTGAAATGAATACCTTTGATTTTATAGGTGCCATTTCTATTGGAGGTATTATTGCCAATTTAGCATTTAATTTAAATATAAAAATCCATCATTCAGTCATCGCTTTTACAATTTTAGTATCAATCATTATAATTGTTAGCTATATTTCCATGAAAAGTCGAATTGGAAGAAATTTATTTGCTGGAAATCCAACAGTAATTGTTGAAAATGGAAAGATTTTGGAAGCCAATATGAGAAAAATGCGTTATTCTCTAGACTATTTAAATCAACAATTAAGAGAAAAAAGTATCTTTAACATAGAGGAAGTTCTTTACGTCGTTGTTGAAACAAATGGTAGAGTATCTGTTTTACAAAAACCCCAATATCGTAATGTAACAAAACAAGATTTAAATATACCGACTACACCAGAATGTAAGCTCCCTATCGAGCTGATCATGGATGGAGAAATTATGACAGAAAACCTAAGGCAAAACAATCAGACGGAGTTAAAGTTACAACGTGAACTAAAAAAACGCAACATTCAAACTAAGGACGTTGCGTATGCTGTGCTTGCAGCTAATGGAAATATCTACGTTGACACATATAAAGATAATATTACTTCTCCAATGGACCAAGAATGAGCTTTTTTAAATACCTTTGAAAATATATTGGACACTTTCTCAAACTAAAAAGATGATTTAGATTTTTAATGTTTGCGAAAGAGGAATTAGATTATTGTAAACAGAAAAGCCTACTTGGTCTTATCCCTGTCAAGTAGACAATAAATAAAAGGAACGCTAATTAAGCAGCCATAACCCTATATTCAGTAGGGCTAAGGTTGCTTAATTTCTTTTGAAATCGTTTATTATTATAATATTTCATGTATTTTTTAACTGCTACTATTACTTCTTTTGAAGTTTTGAATCGATATCGGTAAAAACATTCAGTTTTAAAATGGCTAAAAAAACTCTCTATACAAGCATTATCCAAACAATTTCCTTTTCTGGACATACTTCCTTTTATATCGTATCTTGATAATAGTTGGTTATATCTTATTGAGGTGTATTGGAATCCTTGATCGCTATGTAGTAGGAGTCCTTTTACGTCTCTTTTTTTTATGGCTGATTTTAAAGTATCAGCTACCAGTTTTAAATCATTTCTATCACTTATCTTGTATGAAACAACTTCATTGTTATATAGGTCTAATATGGCAGATAAATAGATTTTCTTTCTAATTAAATTGTAAACAAGTTATATCAGTTACCCATTTTTCATTTGGGCGAGTGGCTGAAAATTCTCTGTTTAATTTGTTTTCTGAAACCACATTTAATTCTTTACGACCAAAATATTTCCACTTCTTTTTTCTTATCTTTACTTGAATCCCATTCTTTTTCATTAAACGATAGAGTCTTTTATGATTAACGATCAATCCATACGTTTTTTTTAGCCACGTTTTAATCCTTGGGTAACCAAAACTCCAATTTATATCAGGATCTTGTTGGCATTTAATGATTTTAGATACAATAGACTGATCTTCTAACACCTTATTTGAAGGGTTATTTTTACGTTTTAGCCATTTATAATATCCACTCTTTGAAACACTAGCTATTTTACATAACATGATGATAGGAAATTGGTTTTTTAGCTCATGAATTTTTCTGTATTCTAACGATTTTTCTCTTCTTTTAACAGCCCCCTTTTCTCAGCTAATAGCTTTTTTAAAAAGGCATTCTCTGCTTCTAATCTATTGATTTTTTCAGTGTCACTTTCATCAACTCGTTTGGCTTTTCTTCTAAGTAGGCTGTCTGATGTTCCTCTTTTTTCTTCTAAACCTTGGATTCCTTCTCGTTTGTAGTGTGTTATCCATCTTTGAATAGTTGCAAATCCTATACCTAGTTCTTTAGCTATTGATTTAATCCCCATATCTTTCTCAAAATACAAATCAATAGCTTTCACCTTAATTTCTTTAGAATAAGTTTTTCTTATTTTCCCCATAAAAAAATCCCCTCCATAGTCGACAGTACAATCCTTTCTTTTGACTGTCTACTGTAAGGGGATAATAACAAATTGAGATCCCTTTTTTGTTGGTAATCATAACCTAGGTTACTATGTATTACTCTGTATCATCATGAGGATACTTGTGTTCACTGTTAATCAGTTTCTTTGTATCGCCACGATAAAAGACATCTTTGAACTCTTGTGGTCGAAACGGAATGATCGGCGCTAAGTACGGAACACCAACCGAGCGTAATAGAGCCATATAAAATATCAACAAGATTAATCCGATTCCCATCGCCGTTAAACCAAAAAAACTACCTATGATTAAAAACAAAATGCGTAATGATAAAGCGGCACTAGCCATCCCACCTGTGAGAAATAAAAAATTTGTTAGGAACGAAATCCCTACAATAATCATACTAAAAGGATGTACTAGTTTGGCATCAACAAGCGTCGTGCTAATCACCATTGTACCCACCAAAGATGCCAAAACAATCAAATCGGTTTGAATCCGGAAAGATGCTAATCCCAATATATATAAAATTAACAGCAGTAAAAAAACTTCTAAAAATAATGGGAGGAGGGTTTCGGATTCCTTAAAAAATCTTTTAGCATATTTTGCTGGAATCCAATCTTTGTGAAAGTTAGCGACTGCAATGTAAATTCCTGGTATGAAGACAGATATAAAGTAACTAAAGAATAAGATTAATCGATTAGAGAGTTTACCGGTTTTTGAGTAGTATTCAATCGGTTGCGCCATAAACTGAACGAATAAAGCTGGGACGATGGAAGCTTGTGGTGTACCATCAACTAAGATGGCGATTCGTCCTTCATATAAAGCAGCAGCTACAATATCTGGCATCTCCGAATTGAAAATAAGGGGGAAAATGGTTTTCTTCCTTCCTTCCAACGCATCTTCAACAACTCTTGATTCCAAAACATATTCGACATCCAATGTTTCGATTCGCGTTCTTACTTTTTCTAATGCTTGTTTATCCACTTTATGGTTTAAGTAAACAATTGAAAGATCTGTTTTAGCAAATCTTCCTATTTGTTTCATTTCCACAACTAAATCAGGTGACTTAATAAAACTACGAATTAAATTCAAGTTCACTTTTAATTGTTCTGACAGCCCAATCATTGGACCACCAGGTGACCGTTGTCGACTACTTTGTTCAACCGAACGTTGTTGCCATTGAGTCGTTTCTGCGATGATTCCACCGTCATATCCCTCGACTAAGATCAGGGTTCGACCTCGGACAATTCCGTTCAGTGCATCCTCGAACGATGAAACCATTTCAACGGAAGAAGCTCGAATATGTTCAGAGGCTAAGTGGTCGATAAATGGTCTTGTATCGCTTTTTTTCATACCCTTAAATAAGAATAATGGAGTAATGATAAAGTCACGAATCACATCTGCATTAACGAGTTCATCTAGATAGATGAGTGCTACATTGTATTTGCTTTCACCGATACGAATCGTCCGGACAACTAATTCAGCTGTATGGTGCAATTGTTCTTTAATTGTTTCAATATTTTTATGAAGACTTATTGTAAAATTAACCGGATCATGATCGTTCATTCTCTTTCACCTCTAGTCACTCAATAAAACTAATTACCAATTATTAGTTTGACCAAAGGTGAGATTGACATACATATAATGAAAGTGGTAAGAGAATAAACTCATGTAGGCGCAGAAAAAGCAAATTATTAATACATTATTACAATTAACAATTGCGTAGCATCTTTTATGAGCTATTGGAAAATCTTTATGACGAAAAAATATTAGAATTAGGATGTGGTGCTGGTTACGCGATGAAACTTCTACTTGAACAATCAACAGCAGACAGGTAGTAGGGTTGGATGTTTCTCCAACTGTTGTTCGAACAGCAACAATACGAAATAGAAAAGCAATCAACACTGGTAGAGCAAGGATAGTACAAGAAAACGTGAAAAATTTGCCCTTTCAAGATGAAGAATTTAATAAAGTATTTTGCATTCATTCAATATGTTTTTGGGACAACTTACCTGAAACAATCTAGATATATAGGATTTTAAAACCTAATGGGAATTTAATTATTACTCTGTGCGATGGCAAAGATGAGACATGGAGCGATGTGAAAAGTATGGTGGAACAACAGCTAAATCGGATTATGGAGAAAGAAGATTTATTAATGAAAAACATTGAATGGATTTATCTCCAGACAATTCCATATATCCGCGGTTATAGGTTATAAATAGCAATTTTTGTCTCGGAAGTTTTTCTTATTCAACTAAACCAGCTAATAGAATGTCAATATTTTTCTATAAACAACTTAATAAGAACATGCACCAACACACAAAAAAATTTCCCTAAATGAAGATTTCAGGAGGATATTGATAGGGCAGGTGGTTTTGTTAGTTTTAGTAGAATGGCTTAATATTATTCTTTTAAAAGTAGATTGCTAGAAATAATTTATTGAATTCTTTTAATATATTACAAATTCCCCCAAATTTAGCGAGCAATTTTTTTTAGTTTAATTGTTTCGGGCATAAAATAATACATTTTTCGAGTGAAAACACTAAAAAATCTGTATATTTTTTAAATTTAAATAAATATTCGACAGAACTAGATAAAATAGAGTCGAAATTTGTTAGGTAAATACTTCCTTATTACCCCAATACACAACAAAGTTCTTTAGCTGTAAAATGTGAAATAGAAATATTTTTCTGACTATTCTAAATAAATAACCATTAATCTCTCAAACACCATTACTAGATTGATAGTAGAAAATAAAAACTTAGTGGTTTAATGCTCAAAGTTTTATTTAATAAAAAAAATAGAAAAAGGGGCTATCTTAATGAAGAAAAGTAAAATTAATCCTTTTAAGGTAATGAGCACTGCAGCTTTAACCTCATTATTATTTACATCTCTTACAGTTTTCGCTGAAAGTATTGACAATCCAAGTGAACCAACAGATCAAGCTGCACCAGTATTAGTTCAGCATAATGTCGCAACAGAGCAAGTAAAACCAATTTATAAAGATGTTAAAAAAGATAATCAAATAAAAAGCTTTAAACCAGATGACCTTGTTCATTTAATTGTAGAGGTTGATCAACCGGCAAAAAATGTACAAACAACACCTGAAAGTAAAATAGCTTCATTTAAACAAAAGCAGGACAACGTAATCGAACAGATCTCAAAAGAAAAAAAATCTAAATCCAATGATTCTGTCAAATTAAAGCATCGCTATTATCAAGGGTTTAACGGATTCAGTGTTGAAACTCAATATAAAAATATGAAAGATATCCAATCTATTCCTGGGGTGAAACATGTTCATATTGCTAGAACATACACGGAATCGATGGCAGCAAGTAAGGAATTAGTACAAGCTCAAAAGGTATGGGAACAATACGGTTATAAAGGCGAAGGATTACTTGTAGGGGTTGTTGATTCAGGGATTGATTATACGCATAAAGATTTGACATTATCTGATGAAGCCAAAGCAAAAGAAAAGTGGAATCAAAATAATATTCAACAAAAATTTGCAGAGACAAGCGTAAATGAAAAATGGTATTCTGATAAAGTTCCAACGGGGTACGACTGGGCAGACAATGATACAGATGTTATTCCAGGTGCAACTGGTAGTCCGCACGGTACACACGTTTCTGGAATAGTTGGAGCAAACGGTGACGAAACGAAGGGTGGAGTTGCTGGTATTGCACCAGGTGTTCAACTTTTAGCTGAAAAGGTATTTTCAGATAAAGGCGGCGGCGCTATGGAAGATGACATTATTGCAGGTATGGAGCATGCTGTCACAATGGGTGCAGATGTTATTAACATGAGTTTAGGTACAGATGCAGGTACTGTAGATGAAGATTATGATCCGATTCAAAAAGAGATTCGATTGGCGACAGAACGTGGGACACTTGTTGTTGTAGCAGCTGGAAATGCAGGATACAGTACTTATAATAATCTCTCTAAACCTTCTTTAAAACCATTTGCAGAAGATCCTGATATTGGGACTGTTGGTTCACCAGGTGTAAGTCCCTTTGCTTTATCAGTGGCTTCCTATGAAAATACTAAAATTCATATGAATGCAATATCAGATGGAAATGGTCTATCGATACCATTCAAAGACCAAGATCAATTTGCACCATCTTATAATTTTAAAGTTTCTAAGAATCTATTACCTGATACAAACTATGATCTCGTTTACGTAGGCGAAGGTGTGAAGGCTACGGATTACCCTAAAGGCAAAACTGGCTACATTGCCGTTGTTAAATTACTAAATTGGTATAGTACTGTTTCAAGCATTCAATTTACAGCAAAGAGTGCAGGGGCTAAGGCTATTATTATGATACCACCTACAGGATCTATAAATTATGATTATGCTCCTCTTCCTGCAACGCCAGTTGCAACACCAACGGCTTCAACAAGTAAAGCTATTGGTGAAACATTATTAAACAAAATGAATAGTATGCCAAGCGGGCAATATATAACTATGAAAAATGTAGGCGATTATTGGGTAGACAATCCATCTAAAGACACGATGTCCTATTTCTCATCAATGGGTACTACGCCAACATTAGATTTTAAACCGGAAATTTCAGCTCCTGGAGGAAATATTTATTCTACTATACCAGGAAATGATTATGAAGTGATGAGCGGTACATCCATGGCAACTCCACATGTTGCAGGCGGTTCAGCATTGTTATTGCAGTCACTTTATCAAAAAGGTTTAACACATTCAGAAGATACAGTTTTAAAAGCAAAGATTGCGTTAATGAATACAGCTAAAGTCGTAATGGATCCTAAAACTAACAATGCGATTCCATATTCTCCTCGTATACAAGGATCCGGTTTAATGCAAATTCAAAATGCAATTCAAACACCTGTTATTGTGACAAGAAAAAATACACCTCTTGAGCAAGCGGGAGCAGTTGCTTTAAAAGAAATTAAAAACGACAGAGCGATCTTCAATTTAAATGTAGAATCACTTGAGATAAATAAAACGAAAAAAGAATACGAGTACACTGTTAATGTAGATTTATTAACGGACGGGATTGAAACGAAACAATTTGACTTAGATAACGATGGAGCTTTAGATACAAAAGATTACTTATCTTTAAAAAGTAAACGTATTGAAGGTGCTTCCATCTATGTAAATGGAGAAAAATTAACTGATGTGGATGGCGCAACATTAAAAATTAAAACAGGCCAAAAGAAAAACCTGAATGTAGAAATTAGACTGCCAAGAACATTAAAGAAAAATGAGTTTGTTGAAGGTTTTGTACGCCTTGTACCAACAGGAGAGGATAGTGATTCTGCTGTACCATTATCCATTCCTTATATGGGTTTCTATGGAAAATGGGATGAGCCTCGAAATATCGATGCTCCGGCTTGGGAAAAAGATGCATTTGTCGGATATACGGCACTTTGGAATGATGATTCAGAAGGATCTCCTTTAGGATTCAATGGACATAGTTTCGATCTTAACCATATTGCTTACTCGCCAAACTATGTAGATGTTGGTATTTATGGTTCAATGCAGGCCTTACGTAATTTAGCAAAAGCTGAAATGTCTATTGAAGATTCATCTGGAAAACAACTTAAATATTTAGGTGACTATAGTGAATATAATGGAAATGGGCAACCATGGAAATTTAGTAAAAACATTATGATGGTCGGTGATTATGGAACAAACTTATATCAATGGGATATGAAAGACCAGTCTGGAAATTATGTTCCTGACGGTTTATACAATTACGTAATCAAAACAACATTGGATTATCCAAACGCTAAACCACAGACTGTTAAAATGCCAATGTTAGTAGATTCTATCGCTCCGAAAGTTTCAGATATTAAAGTTACGCCAAAGGACGGAAAATATGAAGTTTCCTTCAATGCGTCAGATAATGCAAGTGACTTTAATTCTGCAGTTGTTTATGTTAATGGAAAATCTTACGTATTAGGACTTGAGCAAAAATCTGTCCTTGTTCCTACAGAACCGAAAGGTATTGTTATTTTGGCCCTTGATTATGCAGGAAATATATCTTGGACTCCGTGGGGAGATCAAAGCTACAATACTCAAAGTATGGTCATTCAAACAATAGGTGTTTCTCCGTCTACAAATGTTAACGAAAAGAATCCAGCAAAAATTGTAAGCTGGGCACATAACAGAGTAGACTGGACGATCAATGTTAAAGATGCAAATGGGAAACTGATTGATTCGTGGGATGTGAAAAATGAACATACACTAAAAGCAATGTGGTTACCTGAAACGGACCTTCCAAATGGAACGTACTATATCTCAGCTGATATCGTTACAAAAGACGGTTTCAAAATTACAACAACGACTAAAACGGTAACGGTAAAACAATAACTGTAAAACGTCCTTAAATAGTTCAATTCGATTAACTAAAAAGCTATCTTTCCTAAAAAATAGGATTTCGATAGCTTTTTTTCTATGTTTCTATGTTTGATAAATATTTTTATAATTAAACTACTTGAATCGATTTCATAATTGCGGGATCTTGTACAGCGAGGCTTTAAAAAGCATAGAAAAATAGGAACTCCTTAAAATCGTGTATAATTTGAATTACTACAAACAAATTTCACAGATTTTGAAAAAGAGACTCCCTTATTACTAATATACGACAAGAGAGCCTATACAGAAAGCCATGGAGCTATAAGTGAGATTTATTACCATTTTCTTTTTCAGCGATAAAGCGTTTGAATTCATCTGTATACGTAATACCTTTCTCGCTAACTGATTTAACATATTTATTATCAGATAAGATCTTAATTTGTTTATCATTAAATAATTTCTTAAAAGGTATAGCTGAAGTAACAGCTGTCACTCTTGTTGCGGAAATTGGTCAATTTTCTCGTTCTTCAAACCCAAGACAACTAATGTTTTATGCAGGCTTGGTCTCAAATAGGTTTATTAAGTCTGTGATTCTCCATTCTAAATAAATAAGAATAGAAGTATTTAGTTTTCAAAGAGTCATGAAAAAGAAATTACAGAAATGGAAACAAGTTCAAATTTATTTAAATAACATATGTACTTAGATTATTGCTACTCATCAGCACTTTAAAAAAATGTGAGAAAGAACTTTATAGTGATGGACTAAATAAATTAATTGATATTGCAAGAGAGAAAAGGATGCAGGAATACTTGAAAAATCTTAAAAATGTCTATTATCAATTTGGCATTACCGACTATATTTAACAATTCAGTTGGATGAGAAATATATTCAAATGTTAAGTGAATACTTAAACATCAGTAAAAATAGTAGTACTTTTGTTAAGACCTAATAAAAAGCTCTTTTTTTGTCGAGATTTATCGATAACTTATTGTTTATTTGACAGAATTTTTAAAAAAGTAAATATCATCAACACCCCTTATAATCAAATTATAAAAAGATTATAGACAAGAGGGAGATAGTAGGATGAAACGTGTTATTAAAGGAACTGCAATATTCGCTCTTAGTACAGGAGTATTATTCAGTTCGATACCGATTAAAGATCACCAATCAATTGCAAAGGCAACAAATACAGATTCAATTGAGCAAGTACTTGCAAAACTTACACCAGAACAACGCCAGGCACTTAGACAATTACAAGTGAGTAGTGAGGAAGGACTTCAGTTACCATCTTCGGTAGATTTAGAGAGTTCAGATAAACTATCAGTAATTGTTGAATTTAAAGATCAACCAGCAAAAGTAGCAGTTTTAGAAGAAGCAGCAAATGGAAATAGTTTATCACTTTCAGAAGCTGAACAAAAAGCAAACGCAGCACAAGATACATTTAAAAGTGATTTACAAACAATCTATAAGGATGATTTAAAAGAAGATAATAAATTGTTCAAGATTAAACGTACATATAAAAGTTCACTTAATGGTGTTTCAATCGAGCTGCCAGCAAACAAAGTAAAATCATTATTACAATCAAAAGCTGTTAAAGCTGTTTGGCCAAATAATATGATTAAAGTTGAGCCACCTACTATTCAAGAAGGTTCAAGCGACACTAAAAAAGTAGCAACTGAAGTATTTCCTGGCGTCAATAAACTACATGAAGAGGGTATTACAGGTAAAGGAATTAAGGTAGGGGTAATCGATACAGGAATTGATTACAACCATCCTGATTTAACGGACGCATATAAAGGTTATCGTGCACAACCTGGTGTTGATCCGAAGTCAATTAGTCCAAGCTCAGTGAAAGGCTGGGATTTTGTCGATAATGATGCCGATCCGATGGAGACTACATACGACGATTGGAAAAAATCTGGTTTAATAGAAAAAGATCCAAGCACAGGTGCAACGTTTTATACAGAACATGGTACACATGTATCTGGTATCATTGCTGGCCGTGGTAAAAATAATACAGATTATGCAGTAACAGGTGTAGCACCAGATGCTGACCTTTATGTTTATCGTGTTTTGGGACAATATGGCTCTGGTTCAACTGAAAATGTATTAGGTGGAATTGATAAATCTATAGCGGATGGCATGGATGTTATCAATTTATCGCTTGGTAGTAATTCGAATGATCCTGAGAATATTGAAAGCCTTGCACTTAACAACGCAGTACTTTCGGGCGTTACAGCAGTAGTTGCAGCAGGAAATGCTGGCGATGGAATGTACACAGTTGGCTCACCAGGAGCATCTGCATTAGCGATTACAGTTGGAGCAAATGATACAAAAACTGAGATCACCACATCTAAAGGAATTTTGCATGGAACAACAAATGTACAAGCTGATTTA
>NZ_NUCO01000159.1:6920-7124 GCF_002555445.1 Bacillus sp. AFS017336 | reverse complement strand
TAACTCATAAAAGGTTCATGCGGTTATTTATCTAACCATTTTTTCCAGAGTGTTGAAATAAAAAATAGTTAAAAATTAAAATGTTAATAAGAAATATAGTTTAAGGTGAATTTGTAATTTTTTGATGACGTTAATTAATTTCTTTTTTCTAACTAAAGGGAATTAGTAAGATTTTTTATTCAACGCTTTTTTATTTTGAAGAAG
>NZ_NUCO01000159.1:0-6914 GCF_002555445.1 Bacillus sp. AFS017336 | reverse complement strand
TACAACTTCTTTTACATTGAAAAATATTATTGATTAATTTTGAAACGTTCTTTTTCAACAGTGTGAAAGTAAAAAGTTTTTTTAAAGTGTCTTGTTACTTCATTTCAAATTTATGCACAAAAAAGAAAAAAATTTTCTTATATCATTATTGATTAATATTTAGTATAATTTTAAAGTGCCTCGTAGCATGGGTGGGAGAGGGAGCCAAATAAAGAGAGGAATTTCTTTGAAAAATTTATTGAACAAAAAATTTAATCTTGAAGGTAGCGGTACGACCATTAAAACGGAGATGATTGCAGGTGTTGTTTCATTTTTAACACTCGTTTATATTTTATCCGTTAATAGTACAATTTTGCATGATGCAGGTATACCGTTCCAAGGTGCAATGATTGCTACAATTCTTTCAGCTTTTTTTGGAAGCGTTATGATGGGATTATGGAGTAATTCGCCTTTAGTATTAGTACCAGGAATGGGCATCAACGCATTGTTTACTTATACAATGGTTGGTGAAATGGGGATGAATTGGAAAGAAGCACTTGCTGTAGTATTTATAAGTGGAATCTTATTATTCATTTTATCATTCACAAAATTAATTAAGAAATTAACAACGGCAATTCCATTATCACTAAAAAGTGCAATTACAGTTGGAATTGGGTTTTTCTTAACGTTTATCGGTCTTCAAGCTGGTGGGATTGTTGTAAAAAATGAAAGTACGTTTGTATCGATTGCTAATTTTTCAAACGTCGATGTACTAGCAACAGTTATTACACTAGGCATTGCGATTTATTTATTTATTAAAAATGTACCTGCAAACTTTTTAATCACGGTTGTTTTAGGTACGATCATTTCATTCATTTTACATGGTGGAATTGAAAAAGCACATGATACAACAAAAATTACAATGAAATCTGCAAGTGAAGTTGTCGGACAACTGACCTTTACTCATATGATGAGTTTTCCATTTTGGATTGCAGTATTTTCTCTGACAATGGTTGTATTATTTGAATCAATCGGCATTATTCATGGGCAATTAAGTATGATCAACCAAGAGCATAAGCAACAAAAGGTTGTTCAAGGAACTGCGTTTGGAATATTATTATCAGGATTACTTGGAACTAGTCCAACAGTAATTGCTGTTGAAGGAAGTGCAGGTATTAGTTCAGGTGGTAGAACAGGACTTACTTCTGTTGTAACTGGATTATTATTTTTAAGCTGTTTGTTATTTATGCCATTAATAGCTTATATTCCAACATCTGCGATTGCACCAATCTTAATCATTATCGGTTCATTAATGGTTAAACACATTACAGATATTCAATTGGATGATCCTACTGAGGCAATTCCAGCCTTCTTAATTTTAGCATTCATCCCTTTAACATATAGTATTATTGACGGAATTGCATTCGGTTTTATTGCTTATCCATTAGTTAAAATGGCAGCAGGTAAGAAAACTGAAATCACGCCATATATGGTAGCAATTTCAGCATTATTCTTTGTACGGTTTGCATTAAACTTTATAGCATAATAAACGGCGCTGGTTCTTATATTGAGAACCAGCGCTTTTTATTTGAAAGATTTAAAGTTAATCAAAAAATTTATTTAATCGTTTATAGAAGAAATAGCCGACTACGGTACCAATTATTAAACCAATCAAGTAAATAATCGTATTGTTCCCATTCGTAATGGTAGAAGTTAATAAAGCGATTAATGTCGCTGCAAGGTATACAAAAAGAACGTTTACGAATAAAGAGAATTTTTTATACACGAATAATTTTCCGTTATTTACATTCGCATTCCTGTTATAGCACAATAAACCAATTAGTAAAAAAGCAACAATATAAAGAACAATTATTGTTAAATTTCCATAATCAACAGTTGGATAGTGGACGATGTTTTCATTAAAATCTCTTGAAATTGATAGAGAGCCTGTTTGATATGGAATAGACCAACTAGTTATACTTTTTTCAAAGTTGTTGTAAGATAGTTCATGGTTAAAAATCCCCTTTAGATTTGAATAAATACTAAAGTATATAATACTTGGTGAGAAGATTGTAAAAATAGTGAATAGCGTTTGAGAAAAATAATGACCTGTAATCGTTCCGATCGCCAGACCAATCGTAAAAAAAGCAATTGTAAAAAGTAAGATGACAGTAAATATAGTAGCAAATGATGATGCGTCGATATATTTGTGAAGATTAGTAGTGTAATGGATTAATAGTGTTAAAATGATTAAGCCAAAAGTTGCCATAACAATATGAACAATGCCAAAGAACCATTTTGATAGAAAAATCTGCTTAGGTGAGTATGGAAGTGAAAATTGAAAATCAATGCCACCTGTATTTCGTCCGATGCCTATTAATAAGATGCTTAAAATTAAGACAATGATTACTGACATAAATGCTAGCGTACTAAAGTCAGAGATAAATAGATAAGGATTACTCGAATTTGTTAGTAATGCTTTATTTAAATCATCATTGTTATTATAATAGCCAAAAGGAATGATGATTAGATAGACAAGATAGAATAAAATAAGTGCAAGTCGAGATTGTTTAGAATGGATTAGCCATAATGCTTTACTAAACATATAATTCCCCTCCATCGTTTATGAAAAATAAATCCTCTAATGTCAACGGAAGTTCTTCTAAAAGAAGTGGATTTGCCTTTTCCATTTGTTTTATAAATTCATCCTTATTTCCATTAATAATGATAATGGCAACTTTACCAGTTTTAGAGAATACAGAAATTGCTGGGTCCTCTTCAAATTGTTTAGGTAAACCATTTTCAAATGCTACTTGTAGTTTGTAAAATTGGTTCGTACTTTCTTCCATTGTGGAAATTGAATTAATTCTTCCATCTTTAATAAATAAATATTGATCAATTATTTTTTCAAGTTCAGCTAGGTGATGTGATGAGATTAAAACCCCAACGGAGTTTGAGCTAGCATATTCAATGATTAATTGCAAAACAGTCCGTTTAACAACTGGATCTAAGCCATTTGTTGGTTCATCTAAAATGACATAATTTGCACCTGTAGAAAAGGTCAATAATAAATAAATTAGTGTTCTCATACCTTTAGAGTATTTACGAAGGGAACCAAAAGGTAAATTATATTTATTTAATGATTCCATAAACGCAAACTTATTGAAGTTAGGATATGAATTTTCATAAATCGTAATAAGTTCATTCACATTATATTGTTTTATGAAGCTAGTAGAATCACTCATATAAGCTATTTGTCTTCTATTAATAGGTGAATCATTTATATCTACATCATTAATTTGAATTGAACCTTCATCAGGAGATAGGATTCCAACAATTGTTCTTAAAAGTGTCGTTTTACCAGCACCATTTCGTCCTATTAAGCCTGTAATTTTGCCTGTTTCTATTTGAAAGTTTAGATTTTTTAACACTTCTCGGTCATCTAGTTTTTTACTTAAATGATGGATTTTTAGCAAACTAATCAGCTCCTTTTTTCGAATAAAATTCTTTTACCCAATTATTTATTTCTTCTTCTCTTATTCCATCGGCTAAACATTCAATTAATAAATTAGAAAGTTTATTTTTATATTTTAAAAGTACATCTGATGACACAGCCTCTTTTGATAAACCAATTACGAATGTACCTTTGCCTCTAATTGTTTCAATTACTCCATTTCGCTCGAGTTCCTGGTAGGCTCTACTAACTGTATTTGGATTTATGACTAGAGTAGTTGCTAATTCACGTACAGAAGGAAGTTTATCTCCTTTTACCAAAATATTTCTTAGCATTTGTTCTTTTGTTTGAAGAACTATTTGCTCCCAAAGCGGCAAATTGCTTCTTGGGTCTAAAATAATAATCAAAAGATCACCACCTCAAAAATTTATAGTGTACTGAGTGTATTAAGTGTATGGGTGTGATTAATACACTTTACTTATAACATATGTAGTGAAGTATGTAAATAGTTCCATGCTTTCTAATATTTTCATTTGAGTTTGATTAAACTACTTTTATTTGGAAAAAATATGTATGAAAAGAATGGAGGGTTATAAATGAAAAAGGTAGTACTAACTCTTTTAAGTAGTGTAATGATCTTTTCATTATCACTACCAAAAGTAAATGCAAGAGAAACACAGAATAGTGATGTAAGTTTGGCAAAAAATGCGTTATCTTCTGTCATTATTGAACAAGATACTGGAAAGATTTTGTATGAAAAAGATGCTAGAAAAGAGCTTCCACCAGCAAGTATGACGAAAATTATGACGATGCTGATTATTATGGAAGAAATTAATAAAGGCAAACTAAAGTTAGACGATAAAGTTATGACGAGTGAACATGCTGCATCGATGGGCGGTTCGCAAATCTTCTTAGAGCCTGGAGAAGAGATGACAGTTAAAGAAATGCTTAAAGGAATTGCAATTGCATCCGGAAATGATGCATCTGTTGCAATGGCAGAAAAAATTGCCGGTACAGAAGAGGCATTTGTCGGTTTAATGAATAAAAAAGCTAAGCAATTAGGTTTGAAAAATACTCATTTTGAAAATCCAACAGGCCTGCCAGCTCCTGGACATTATTCTTCAGCATACGATATGGCAATTATGGGAAGAGAATTATTAAAATATCCATTGATTACAAAGTTTACTGGTACTTATGAGGATTATTTAAGAAAAGATACAGAAAAACAATTTTGGCTAGTTAATACAAATAAATTAGTTCGTTTTTATCCAGGAGCAGATGGATTAAAAACTGGTTTTACTTCAGAAGCAAAATATTGTTTAACAGCAACTGCGAAAAAGAATAATATGCGAGTAGTTAGCGTAATTATGGGTGCACCAACATCTAAAGAAAGAAACGCCCAAATGACTAATTTATTAGACTATGCGTTTAACCAATATCAAGTAAAACAATTAATTAAACAAGGTGAAAATGTTAATAGGCTAAGTATTAGTAAAGGTAAATCTAAAGACGTAAACGTTGTTACGAAAAGTCCTGTTTCAGTTGTACTAAAAAAGGGTGAAACTCTGAATAAAATAAAGAAAGATATTAAACTCAACACAAATCTTCAAGCACCAATTAAAAAAGGCCAAGTAGTAGGAGTTTTAGTCGTAAAGCAAGGTAGCAAAGTATTGTCTAAAACAGATTTAGTTGCGAATAAAGCAGTAAAAGAAGCTAGCTGGTATGACTTATTTAAGCGTACAGTTGGAGGATTCAACTAATTTTTTACGACTTATTTCGAGTATGACTAAAAAGATTTGACGTTTTACCACTAGTTTTGTCAGCTTGAAGGAATTCGGTTTAGTTTTAACGAAACTTTCAATAACCGTCAAATAAGGAGGTTATTGTAGTGAGTCTTAATATTGAACTAGAAGTGAAGAATGCAATCCTTTGTGTAAGACTAGCAGGGGAACTTGATCATCACACTGCTGAAGATTTACGTTTACAAGTAAACGAGGTATTAGAGTCACAGACTATCAAACATATTTTATTAAATCTTGAGCATTTAACATTTATGGATAGCTCTGGCTTAGGTGTAATTTTAGGTAGATATAAAGTTATTCGAAATAAAGGTGGAGAAATGGCTGTATGTTCAATTTCGCCATCAATTAAAAGGTTATTTGATATGTCGGGATTATTTAAGATTGTTCATTTAGCTGATGATGAGTCAAATGGACTTAATGTATTGGGGGTGGCATAATGCGAAATGAAATGAACCTTCAATTTTCCGCATTAAGTCAAAATGAATCATTTGCTCGAGTAACTGTAGCTGCATTTATTACACAGCTAGATCCTACTTTAGATGAATTAACTGAAATTAAAACTGTTGTTTCAGAAGCTGTTACAAATTCGATTATTCATGGGTATGAAAATAATCCTGAAGGCATCGTATATATTTCAGTTCTTCTTGAAGATCAGACAGTTACTTTAACAATTCGAGATGAAGGAATTGGTATTGTTGATTTAGATGAAGCAATGCAACCTTTATATACTTCGAAACCAGATTTAGAAAGATCGGGCATGGGGTTTACAATTATGGAGAACTTCATGGATCAATGTGAAGTAGTGTCGACAATTAATGTTGGGACTACGATTACGGTTAAAAAGTACTTATCAAATAGCAATGTTTTGAGTAATTAAGGAGAATCGCCTATGGACGTAGAAGTCAAGCAAGATCAACCCCGTGCGCAGTTAAAAGATAGTGAATTAAAAGCGTTAATCAAGCGTAGTCAGGATGGAGATCAACAGGCTAGAGACAGCATCGTCGGGCACAACATGAGACTGGTATGGTCAGTTGTTCAGCGCTTTATTAACCGCGGATATGAACCAGATGATTTATTTCAGATTGGTTGTATCGGCTTATTGAAATCAGTAGATAAATTTGACTTATCTTATGATGTACGATTTTCTACATATGCTGTTCCGATGATTATTGGAGAAATCCAGCGCTTTATTCGAGATGACGGAACAGTTAAAGTAAGTCGTTCATTAAAAGAAACGAATAATAAGATTCGAAAAGCAAAAGAAGAACTAAGTAAAACGCTTGGAAGAATGCCGACAATTAATGAAATCGCTACTCATATGGAAATTACACCTGAGGATGTCGTACTTGCTCAAGAAGCAAGTAGAGCTCCTTCATCAATTCATGAAACGGTGTATGAAAATGATGGTGATCCAATTACATTGTTAGATCAAATTGCAGATAACCATGAAACAAATTGGTTTGAAAAATTTGCATTAAAAGAAGCGATAAAACAACTTGATGACAGAGAGCGATTAATCGTCTACTTAAGATATTACAAAGATCAAACTCAATCAGAAGTTGCTGAACGATTAGGAATTTCACAAGTACAAGTATCAAGGCTTGAGAAAAAAATTCTCCAACAAATGAAAGACAAAATTAAATAAAAATATTTAGCTAGAAAATAAAAGGCTGAAGAAT
>NZ_NUCO01000011.1:0-201550 GCF_002555445.1 Bacillus sp. AFS017336 | reverse complement strand
ACTTTTTAGACTAACTTAAAGTTTGTGCATAAATTGCTTGTTTTTGTTCATATTTCCTCACTTTTAGTTCATAAGACGCTCGACCGTATTTAATGCAGTTACCTGACAAAGAGACGCTATTAAAAACCACGAACACTAAGTGAACTATATTGATAAAGTTGTGAACTTCGTTGATATATTACTGAAAGTCGTTGATAAAGTATTAAAACAGGTTGATATATCACTAGTTCCCGTTGATATATTCGTAATTTCACATTATTCATCACGTTTTCTCTTTGATTTTTCATAATTTCAGGTTGTTCCACACTAATTCTTGTTAATCTTCCGTGATTTTACATTGTATATCACGATTTCTCTTCGATTTTCCATAATTTCAGATTGTTCCCCATGATTTCCCGTTGATTTTCCGTAATTTCACATTGTATATCACGATTTCTCAACAATTTTCCATAATTTCAGATTGTTTTCGTTATTCCCCACCCACTTCTTCTTCAAATTCACGAAAAAACAACAAAAAACCCACAAGGAATTGTATTTCCCTTGTGGGTCGATCATTAATTAATCAACGTAGCGGATAATTTCTGCTACATCTTTACGTGCAAGTTTTTTTGCTGGCTCAGATGGATAGCCAAGTGAGATTACCATGTTGATTTCACGGTTTTCTTGTATATCTAGGTACGTTCTTAGTTTATCTTGTGCTAGTAGGACTGGACCTGTCATTGGGCAAGTTCCTAATCCTAGTGCATGTGCTGCTAACATTAAGTTTTGTGATGCTAGACAGCTACTTTTAATTCCTTCTTCTTTCCAAACTTCATTTTCGACAAATCCGATTGGATCAAAGATTTTTGTTCTGAATTTTGATTCGTAAGGTGTTGCTAAACAAATGATTAAGACTGGTGCTTCTCTAAATGCAGTTGCGTATGGTCCAAAAGAACGAACTAGTAATTTCCCTTCTTTTTCTAGGCCTTTTTCTTTAGCTTTTTCAGCAACTTCATGTAATGAATCCCATGTCATTTCTTCAATTTTTTTAATTTTATCTGTGTTTTTAATAATGATAAATTCCCAAGTTTGTGAGTTAGTATCACTTGGAGCATAACGTGCGCAGTCGATGATTTCTTCAATCACTTCATTTGAAACTGCTTGATCAGTATATTTTCGAATACTTCTTCTTCCGTGAATAATTTCTTTAAACGAATTGTAATCCATGCTTCCACCCTTTATTGTATATGCTCTTCATTCATCCCCTGATGTTTTACTAATTCATAGTAAAAGCCTTGTTTATCGATTAATTCTTCATGTGAACCTCTCTCAATACACATTCCATTTTTCAAAACAAGTATCTGATTAGCATTTTTAATTGTATTTAGTCGATGCGCAATAACAAAGCTAGTTCGGCCTTGCATTAGTCTTTGTAAAGCTTCTTGAATTTTAATTTCTGTGATTGTATCGATGCTACTTGTTGCTTCATCTAAAATTAAAATTGCTGGATTTGCTAGAATTGCTCTAGCAATTGAGAGAAGTTGCTTTTGACCTTGACTAATTTGCTGATCATCTTGTTGTAAAATTGTATCATATCCTGTCGAAGATTTCATAATAAAACTATGTGCATTAGCTAGTTTAGCCGCTTCTTCTACTTCCTCATCTGTTGCATCTAAACGACCATATCTTATATTTTCTCGAATAGTTCCTTTAAATAAAAATGAATCTTGTAAAACAAATGCCATTTGTTGTCTTAAGTTTTTTCTAGAATATTGATCAATACTTACACCATCTATGAGTATATCACCACTATTGATTTGATAAAAGCGTGAAAGTAAATTTACTACTGTCGTTTTACCCGCTCCTGTAGGTCCAATTAAAGCTACAGTCTCACCTGGTGACGCTTTGAATGAAACATTTGATAAAGTATTTGTATCTTTACCGTATGAGAAGCCAACGTTTTTATATTCAACTTCACCTAAAATTACTTTTTGATCATTTACGATGTGAGATTCGTCGCTTGCTTCAATATCTTCATCAATAATTGAAAATACTCGTTCTGCTCCAGCTATAGCGGAAAGTAATGTATTAAATTGATTGGATAAATCATTTAGCGGGCGTGTAAATTGTCTTGAATACTCCGTAAATACAACAATTGTACCGATTGAAATATGACCTTTATACGCAAAGTATCCGCCAATCCCTGCAATAATCGCAAAACTTACATTGTTTAAAACGTTCATGAACTTTGGAATCAATCCAGCGAAAATAAATGCCCAAAATCCAGAGTTTTTCAGTTTTTCATTTTTATTTAAAAAATCTCGAATCATTTTATCTTCTTGTGAAAAAGTTTTAATAATTCTTTGCCCAGATACAGTTTCTTCTATAAAACCATTTAATTCCCCTAAATTTCGCTGTTGGATTTTATAAAGCTGACCTGTACGATTTGTAATCCATCTAATCCCGACAATTAAAACTGGTACTATCGAAAGTGTCAGTAAAGTTAAGATTGGACTATACCAAAGCATAACTGAAACAGTCCCGACTAAAGTTAACACACTTGAAAATACTTGGATTACAGATGTATTTAATGTTGAGCTTACATTTTCTAAATCATTCGTAACACGACTCATTAATTCACCGTGTTGTCTTTTTTCAAAAAATGACATTGGCAACTTGTGAAACATATTAAATAATTCTGTTCTCATTTTAGTTACTGTATTTTGAGCAATATCGATCATCCAAAAATTTTGTAAAAATAATGATGCAGAATAACCTACATAGATGAACACTAAAGCGAGTATTAGCCAAGATAGACCACTTAAATTATTTTTTAAAATATAATGGTCGATTGAATATCCAACTAATACAGGTCCTAATAATCCAAGACCAGCACTTGCTAAAACTAAAAAAAGTACGACAACTAGTTTTCCCTTCATTAGCGCTAAATAATTCCAAATTCTTTTGACTGTTGATGAAACGTTATTTGCACGTTCCTTTTGTTTCTTATTTTTGGTGAGCGCTAATTGTTTATATTGGAAAGGTTTAGTTAGCTCCTTTAACATTTTGAATTTCCTCCTTTCCGTATTGTGAATAGTAGATTGCTTTATAAAGTTTGGAACTTCTTAATAAAGTTTCATGCGTTCCTTCTTCTACTAGTTCACCTTCGTCAATAATTAAAATTTTATCTGCCTTTTTAGCCGTGCTAATTTTTTGAGTAATAATTAAAGTTGTACATTGGTATTCTTTTAAAGCTTCGAGTAAACTAGCTTCAGTTTTTAAATCTAATGCGCTTGTGCTATCGTCGAGTAATAAAATACTTGGCCTTCTAATAATTGCTCTTGCGATTGCAAGTCTTTGTTTTTGACCACCTGAAAGATTAACACCTTTTTGACCGATTAAACTCTCATATCCATTTGGGAAAGACAAAATTGTATCATGAATTTGAGCATGCTTTGCAGCTGAATAAATTTCTTCATCTGTTGCAGTCTCTCTCCCCATTAATAAATTCTCTTTAATCGTCCCAGTAAATAACAATGCTTCTTGAGGTACATACCCTATTTGTCCTCTTAACTGTTTACTATTTATTTTTCTACTATCTTGATCATCAATTAAAATAGTTCCAGAGTTAACATCATATAAACGAGGGATTAATTGAAATAATGATGTTTTCCCAGATCCTGTTGAACCTAATATAGCAATTGTTTGCTCTGGATACGCAACAAATGAGATATTTTTTAAAACACTAGTTTCATCATTTGGATAACTGAAAGAAACTTGATGAAATTGAATTTTACCTTCTAAACGATTTTCGATTTTGTTTCCTTCGTTCTTTTCTACAAAGTCTTCTTCAATCGTTAAAATTTCATCGATTCGCTCTGAAGAGGCTCTCATTCTTGAAAACGCACTAATAATAAAAGAGAAAACCGAAAAAGATGAAGTGATACGAGAAATATAATTCACGATTGCAACGATATTTCCAATATTTGTTTCATGTGAATGTACTTTACTATTACCAAACCATAATACGATTAAAATACATGCATTCATAAACAGAAGCATAACCGGCATTGTAATTTCCATTGTTCTTAATGCAACTGATGTTTTTTGTTTTAAATTTTGATTTATATGTTGAAAACGTTTATTTTCATAGTTATTTCTTACGAATGCTTTAATTAATTTCATTCCAACTAAATTTTCTCTAAGGACGCTATTTACAACATCTACATTATCTTGAACATTTTTAAATAGTCTTCTACCTTTTTTTACCATCCAGTTTAGAAAGATAAATAAGAACGGCAAAATTAATGAAATTACCAATGATAGTTTCCAATCCAAAATTAATGCCATAACAACACTACCAACTACGATTAGTGGTGCTCTTAAAATGATCCTTAAACTCATAAATACTGCACTTTGTAATTGTGAAACGTCATTTGTAAGACGAGTAATAATTGACGAAGTAGGTAAATAACTGAAAGTCGTAAATGAAAATGATTGTACTTTCTCAAAAAGCGTCTTTCGTAATTTAAATGAGTAGCTCTGTGCTATATGAGTAGCATAGAAAGTATTTAATACACCTCCAATGAAGGCTACGATTGATAACACAATCATGACTAATCCCCATTTAGTAACATAAGACATGTCTTTTTGGACAATCCCGTTGTTGATGATATTCGATAAAATATAAGGTTGAAATAATTCAACAACTAACTCCAAAAATAAAAAAACGATTGCTGCAAAAATTGTAATTTTGTATGGTTTTAAAAACTTAAAACTATTCAATTTAGTCACTCCCCTGACTAAAGAGGTAATGATTAAAAAACCCCTCCATATTTTCTTATCTCTTTTTAATAAATCTTCAAAAATCTTAATAAAAGTACATAAAACAGGAAAAGAACTCGTATTTAAACGAGTCCTCTTCATAAAAAGCTATCATTTAAGTGATCGATAAAAATTCTTCTACGTCTTTAAGAGATAGTTTTACAGCTTTCTCCCAGAAATCACGTTTCGTTAAATCAACACCTAAATGTTTTTGAGCTAATTCTTCTACTGTCATTGAAGCAGTATCTTTTAATAGTGCAATGTATTTCTGTTCATAAGATTTTCCTTCTTCCAACGCTTTTGCATATATTCCTAAAGAGAATAAGTATCCAAATGTGTATGGGAAGTTATAGAACGGTACACCCGTAATATAGAAATGTAATTTTGATGACCAGAAATGTGGATGATACTCATCCAATGCGCCACAATATGCCTCTTTTTGAGCTTCTTCCATTAGTTCATTTATTCGATTTTTGCTTACAACACCATTTTTACGCTCTTCATAAAAACGAGTTTCAAATAAGAAGCGAGCATGGATATTCATGTAAAATGCAACACTTCGTTGGATTTTGTCTTCTAAAAGAGCAAGACGTTCCTCATCTGAATTTGCATTTTTAACTGCTGCATCAGCAACAATCATTTCTGCAAAAGTTGAAGCTGTTTCAGCAACATTCATCGCGTAATGTTTATTAAGTGTATGAACATCCTTCATCGCAAAAGAATGGAAAGCATGCCCTAATTCATGAGCTAATGTTGAAACATTCGATGGTGTTCCTGAATATGTCATAAAAATTCGAGATTGACCACTCTCAGAAAATCCTGTGCAGAATCCACCAGGACGTTTACCAGGGCGATCCTCTGCTTCAATCCAAGAATCTTCGAATGCCATCTTAGTAAAATCTGTTAATTCGTCTCCAAATTGCTTGAACTGATCTAAGATAAATTCTGCACCTTCAGAATATGAAATAGCAGAGTCAGTATCTGCAACAGGTGCATCTAAATCATACCAGCTTAATTTCTCAACGCCTAGTAATTTAGCTTTTCTTTGTAGATATTCAACAAACGGAGCTTTATTGTCAATTATTGCTCCCCACATTGAATCAAGTGTCTCTTGGCTCATACGATTAATTGATAACGGTTCTTTTAATACATTATTCCATCCACGTTGTCCATATACGCTCAAACGGAAACCAGCAAGATGATTTAATATTTTTGCGAAGTAATCTGACTCATTTCCCCATGTTTCTTCCCATTTCTCAAAAATCTCTTTTCGAACATTTCGGTCTTTAGAAGAAAATAGATTTGATGCTTGACCAACTGATAGAATTTTATCATCGTATTCAATTTGCATTTTTCCAACAACAGTGTCATACATTTGACCCCATCCGTGATAGCCATCCACAGAAAGTGCTGTAATTAATGATTCTTGATCAACAGATAATAATTCGCTTGATTTTTGACGTCGCTCATTTAATACAAACGAAATTTCTTTAAACTCATCACTTTCTAAAATAGTATTCCAAACAGAATCTTCTATTTTAGTTAATTCACTATGGAATTTTGTTAAAGAGGTAGAGAATTTTGCATGTAGCTGAGTTAATGTCCCTCTTAATAAATTAGCCTTTTGATCAGCCATGTCTTGAGCTTGCAGGCAACTTACAAATGCACTAGCTTGAGATAGTTTCTTTCCTATTACTTCAATATTACTAATGATATCATTTAATTCCTCAGTATCATCACTGCTTTTTGGAGCAGTAAACATTGAAACTTGTCTCTCTAATCTTTCTACTAAACTAGTTACTTCTATTATGTATGCTGCAAATTCAGGAGACTCACTTCCTCCTTTAAAGAAAACATCTATATCCCACGTAAGTGAATATGTATTCGTTGACATACGACCCCACCTTTTGGTTTGTTAAGTACATTAGTTATTATACATTATTCAAAATATTTAGTCTAATCATACTACTTTTTACCAAAATGAACTGGGACACAAGCTTGATGAAATAATGTTCAATCAAACATTTTATGCATTTTTTTTAATAAACTTCCGTTTTAATATTAATTTTTTCTGTCCATCTAAATAGAAAAAATTAGTAATGAAATTTAGTAAACTTTACACGAAAATGATCGTCAAATATTACAAAACTCTACTAATTGTTACATTTGTTTTAATTGAACGTTAATAAAAGGGCTCTTTTTTGCTTCCTTAACAATAGTTAATCGGTAAAAATAACGATTTTATTAATAAAAAACACTATTAATCCCATTAATTTAAGGAATTATCCGCCGCTTAATATGACAAAATTACACAAAACGGAGCGAAGTCCTTTAGCCTGCACCCCTTACTATTACTGGTTTTATGAGCATTTTCTGTCGAATTTAACTGTAGTAAATAGATAGAATTGATAGAATATTATAAAAAAAAGGTAATATATTTGTAACATAAAATAAAGTTACTGAAATCTTACTGTCATATTTCCATGGTAAAGTAGACACATAGAAATCGACAGGAGAGAGAAATATGAAAAAACTAATAACATGTTTTGTTACTACTGTTGTTCTAACAATGGGAATTACGACAAATACATATGCTGCAACTTACAAAGTAAAATCTGGTGATACTTTATCTGCAATTGCAAAAAAGCAAAAGGTAACAGTTTCTCAAATTAAAGTTTGGAATCATTTAAAATCTGATCTTATAAAAGTAAATCAAGTATTACAAATTAAACCTACAACTAAGAAAAAAACAACTAAAAAAACAACAGCTAAATCTGCTACTCCATACAAAGTAATTAAAATGAAAGCTACTGCTTACACTGGTAGTTGTAAAGGATGTAGTGGAAAAACAGCTACTGGAATAGATTTAAAAAAGAATCCTAAAGTAAAAGTTATCTCGGTTGACCCAAAAGTTATTCCTTTAGGATCTAAAGTATACGTAGAAGGCTATGGTTATGCTATTGCTGGTGATACTGGCGGATCGCTAAAAGGTAATAAAATTGATGTATTTATCCCAAGTCAGAAAAATGCCCTAAAATGGGGAGTTAAAACAGTAACTGTAAAAGTTTATAAGAAATAAAAAAGCGAGCCTTAATTGAGGCTCGTTTTTCGATTTGAATTTAAATCAAATAATCGACGATCTAGTTCATTTAAAAATTCAATTCTCTTTTCTTCACTTGATAATATTTCATGCATATTTACTTTCAAAATTAACTTTTGAATACTTTTTCTTTGTGATATTTCAAGAAAATATACTTCGTATGGTTTAAACCACTTTTCTTTCTTCAATAATTCCATTCGCTCTTGAATTAATTCAGTTTCTTTCTCATAAAACGAATAGCCAAAAAACTTTTGTGGCAAATATTCGATAAAAAAGGAAACGATTACTTGAGTAACAAGCCATGACAATATCCGAAAAACAAAACCTAATAGTCCAAATAAGATTTCATGCATTGTTTTATCTCCTACCTTTTTATTACCATTTATTTTAACATTTTTTGGATATTAATTTGTAGTTCTTTAAGAGCATATTTTCCATTTAACTAATAAACAATATTATTAAAGATTTTATTTTGGAGATGAAAACAAATGAAAGATAAACGATTTACTATAACAGGAACTGATATTACTGAAGTAAAGAGAAAAAATGCAGATTCTGGGTTAACTTATAATCAAGTTAAGCAATTGCTTGCTGAGAAATATATGAAGGAAAAAAGAAATAGATAAACTAAAAGTTATTTTTACGACGAAGCTTGATCAATTTTAGTCTCAACTATAATTGAGATGGTATTTTCAAGATTTTTTTCAAAGTAAAGGAAGCTGTATGTTGCTGATTTTCACTAGAGGACTCTCGCTTAGTAGCATGTTAATAATTGACTATTTTATATTTCAACACTCCGAAAAAAAGTAATTTTTTGCTTTGAACTGTCTGACACTACTCATTTTTTTGTTATTTCTTACGATTTCCGCTTAATTTATTCATGATAAAATACTTATTTGCAGTTTTACTGAATTTAATTGCAGTTTGGAAAATTTTAATTGCAGTTTTGCTATTTTTATTTGTAGTTTTAGTCTTTTTATTTGCACTTACACTGATTTATTTGCAGTTTTATATTTTTTATTTGCACTCGCACTGATTTATTTGCAGTATCCACCGCTTTAATTGCATTTTACTTCTTTCCTGGACTTTCAGTTTTAATAGCCCTTTTCAGCTTTTATTTGCACTCTACACTAGGTTAATTGCAGTTATAGCCCTATTATTTACACGCATTTTAACTTTCTTTCTGTACATTAAAGAAACCACTCAAACTACAAAAAGAGTTGAGTGGTTTTCTTCTAATTAGAATGAATTGAGTGTTTAACTTTTGCACCCTCATTTTCAATTTTAATCTCACTTACTTCACAATTTGGAAATAAGTTTTTGAAATATGTAGTGGCTACTGAGCAACTTTCTATGGAAACAAAAGCTAGTACAGTAGGACCAGCACCGCTAAGCACAAAACCGTGTACAAATTCAGGTAATTTCAGTTTCTTAAGAGTATCTAATTCGTTTACGATTTTGCTGCGATATGGTTCATGAAATAAGTCTCTTTTCATCATATCGCCTGCTAATTTCCAGTCTTCCTTTAGTAGTGCTGTAATCAATAGATTGCTAAAACTACTAGATAGAATAGCATTCTTATACGGAATTGTTGCGGGTAATATATTTCTTGCATGAATCGTTTCTAATTCGTATGTAGGGATTATTGCTACTACTGATACTTTATTTATAGTTGATTGTTGAATATAAGCTTTTCCGTCGATATAAGTACCTATAACTAGCCCACCATAAAGTGAGGCACCAACATTGTCCATATGACCTTCTAATGTGGTTGCTATTTGTAGTTGTTCTTCTATTGATAAATTTAAATGGCAAAGTTCATTTGCTAATATAATGCCTCCGACTATTGCAGAAGCACTACTTCCTAAACCTCTTGTAAGCGGGATATCGCTTTCAAGCTTTAGATGACAAGTTGGCAATGTTATGTTATTTGCTTTGGCAACTTCAATAGCTGTTTGAAAGATTAAATTTGTTTGATCTAGCGGTATATTTTTTAAATAATCACTAAATCCCTCGCAACTGTATTTATCATTTTCGAATACTTCAATTGTTAAATACCGATTAAATGCAATACCAATTGAATCAAATCCTGGCCCTACATTTGCAGTGCTTGCAGGAACGGTTATTTGGAAAAGCTTTTTCATATAGAAACCACACCTTGTAAATGTTCTAATACAATCTTTTCTTCATTTGGTAATAAAATGGGTTCGATTTTACTTGACTCAATTGCGATATCAGGATCTTTTAGTCCATTACCTGTTAAAATAGCTACTACTTTAGTGCCTTTTTTAATTACACCAGACTGAACTTGTTTATAGACCCCGGCAATACTTGCACATGAACCTGGTTCTGCAAATACTCCCTCTTTTGATGCGATCCATTTATAAGCTTGTAAAATTTCGTCATCTGTTACACTATCGATTGCACCATTTGATTCCTGAATGGCATTTACTGCATATTCCCAGCTTGCAGGGTTTCCGATTCGAATAGCCGTTGCAATTGTTTCTGGATTTTCAATCTTTTTATTATTTACAATCGGTGCAGCACCCGCTGCTTGGAAACCATGCATTTTAGGTAATTTAATACCATGTTTTAATTGATATTCGTTAAACCCTTTCCAATAAGCTGTAATATTTCCAGCATTACCAACCGGGATTGCTAGTATTTCAGGTGCTTCCTCCAATTGTTCACATATTTCAAAAGCAGCTGTTTTCTGGCCTTCAATTCGATATGGATTAACTGAATTTACTAACGTAATTGGTTCAGATTCACTAATTTTTCTTACCATTTGAAGCGCGTGATCAAAATTCCCATCGATACTTATGATATGTGCGCCATACATTACAGCCTGCGCGAGTTTGCCGTATGCAATTTTTCCATTTGGAATAATCACGAAACATTTCATACCAGCTCTAGCTGCATAAGCGGCAGCCGCAGCAGAAGTATTTCCTGTCGATGCACAAATAATTGCTGTACTGCCCTCTTCTTTAGCTTTAGCAACTGCCATAACCATACCACGATCTTTAAATGAACCAGTTGGATTTAAACCTTCTAGTTTTACATATAATTCGATACCCCAATCCTGTGACAAACGTGATAAATAAAGTAATGGAGTATTCCCTTCATTTAATGTTAATTGTGGCGTTTCTTCATTAATAGGTAAGTACGTTGAGTATTTTTCAATTAAACCCTTATACATCTCATTCTTCACCTGCAATTCGATAATAGCTACGAACTTCATCGACTACATCAGATGTTTCTAAACTTTCAATTACTTTTTTATAAGACGAGTATGAGGCATTGTGAGTTACTAAGATAATTTCAGCTAGCCCTTTATGCTTTAAAGGAACTTGAATAATTTTCTCAAAACTAATATCTGACTCTGTAAATAGAGAAGTAATTTTAGCAAACGATCCTAATTGATCTTTTACAGTAAATCGGAAGAATGACTTGAAATAAATTTCATCATCTTCTTTTAATTCTTTTGGATACTGAGGTAAGATAGCACTTGTTCCGTTTACACCTAAACGCATATTTTTCATCACTGCAACTAAGTCAGACACGATTGCAGTTGCTGTTGGCAAACTGCCTGCACCTGGTCCATAAAACATCGTTTCACCTACAGCTTCACCATATACATACACTGCATTAAATTCATTGCTTACAGATGCTAATGGATGATTGTGCGCAATTAAAGTCGGTCCAACACTAACTTCAATACGATTATCATTTCTCTTTGCATAGCCGATTAATTTCATTGTATATCCAAAGTATTTAGCGTAATCTATGTCCTCTGAAGAAACTGAGCTGATCCCACGTACTTGAACATCTTCAAGTTCAACATCCATTGAAAATCCTAATTTTGCTAAAATCGTCATTTTTCTAGCAGCATCCAATCCTTCAACATCAGATGTTGGGTCTGCTTCAGCAAATCCTAACTCTTGTGCTTCTTTTAAGACATCTTCATAAGCTTTTCCTTCATTGCTCATCTTTGTAAGGATGAAATTTGTCGTTCCATTGACAATTCCCATCAGCTTGTTTACACGATCAGATGCTAAACCATCTACTAAACTACGAATAATCGGTATTCCACCTGCAACGCTAGCTTCGTAGAATAAATCGCATTTATTTTCATTTGCTACACGGAGTAGTTCTGTACCATATAATGCCATTAAATCTTTATTTGCTGTTACGACATGTTTTTTATTTCGAAGAGCATGTAGTATATAATGTCTTGCATCTTCAATTCCACCCATTACCTCTACTACAACATCTATTTCAGCATCATCTAATATTTCGTATGCTTCTGTTGTTAGTAAATCCTTCTGAATCGAAACAGAACGCTCCTTTTCAAGGTCTTTTACTAAAACCTTTTTTACTTTTACAGAACAACCGATTTGATGAGCTAGTCTGTCTTGATGATCTTCAACAATTTTTACAACACCACTTCCAACAGTTCCAAGTCCTAATAGGCCAATTGAAATACAGTCCTTCATATGATCTCCTCCGTTAAAATTTGATATTATTTCCATTATGGGAATAGTTTATGGAAATAGCAAACATTTTTTAAATTTTCCAATTATTATTTTTTAAAATATTACAAAATTATGAACCTTAAATGATAAAATCATAAATTGTAAGGGGTTTCTTGGTAAACATAGTAATTTAGCCAATTCGAAAACAATAGGTTTCCATGACTTCTCCAGCGTACAATTGGTGGTTTTTCTGGGTTATCATTTTTGAAATAGTTTTTTGGTATATCAATTTCCACGCCTCTTTGTACATCTCTTTCGTATTCAGATTTTAACGTATCAATACAATATTCATGATGACCTGTCGCAAAAATCTGTTTTCCGTCCTCACTCATAACAAGATGGACGCCTGCATCTTCAGATAAACTTAAAATCTTTAATTCTCCTACACTTTCAATATCTGCTTTTCGAACTTCAGTATGTCTCGAATGTGGTACATAGTACTCATCATCAAAACCACGAACTAGGTTTATAAATCGATCCTCCACTGTATGCGGAAATACACCGAACATTTTTTTAGTTAATGGATATTTAGGCACACCGTAATGATGGAAAAGTCCGGCTTGTGCTCCCCAACAAATATGAAGTGTAGACGTTACATTTTCTTTTGTGAATTCCATAATCTCTTTTAACTCTGACCAATATTCAACTTCCTCAAACTCTAATGTTTCTACTGGAGCACCCGTTATAATAAAGCCATCATATTTTGTATCTTGAATTTGTGAAATTGTTTTATAAAAGCTGGAAACATGTTCTTCAGACACATTTTTAGGCTTGTATGATTCAGTACCAATTAAATCAATATCCACTTGTAATGGAGAGTTTGCAATTAAACGTAATATTTGCGTTTCAGTTTCAATTTTAGTAGGCATTAAGTTTAATATACCTATTTGTAGCGGTCGAATATCTTGAGTCTCCGCTCGTTCTTTCGTCATATAAAAAACGTTTTCATTCGTTAATATTTCCGTAGCAGGTAGATCTTTGTTGATAATTACTGGCATTTTACTTCCACTCCTCTTTTTTCTTAGAAAAAAGGCAGTAGAATGATAAGTTAATTAATTACTACTACCTTATTAATTTTTAAAAACTAAAATTTAGATTTATTGATAACAATGAATAATTATTCTTTCTTTTTAAACTGAAAAATATCTTCCATCTTTATGCGAGAATACCATTGCAGTTACAGATGCTTCAGGAAGCATCATGAACCCTTCTGTCAATTTAATTCCAATATCGTTTGGGTTAATTAACTTAAATAGTTTTTCTTGGTCCTCGAGATTTGGACACGCTGGATAACCAAATGATACCCTGACGCCTTGGTATTTAGCTTTAAATCGTTCAGACATTGTAAAATCTGGTTGATCTGGGAATCCCCATTTTTCTCTCATTAACATGTGAGTTTTTTCAGCTAAACCTTCTGCTAATTCTAACGCTAGGGAGAATAGTACATGACTCTTTAAATACTCCCCTTCTTCTTTCAATCTTTCAGCAATATTTCTAACTCGTGGTCCTGAAGTTACTGAAAAGAATCCGACATAATCCATTTCTTCGCCAACTGGATTTAAGAAGTCGCTAATACATAGATTAGGTTCCTTTCTTTGTCTAGGAAATTGAAAGCGTTCAATCGGTTTAAGAGTTTCATGGTCATAGATAATAACATCATTTCCATCACTTTGAGCTGGGAAAAAATGATAGATAACTTGGCAATCAAAATATTCATTTCCGTCTCTTAAGAATTCTTGAACTAACTCGTATAATTCTTGACCTCGCTCTTGGTTTTCCCATTTACCCTTTACACCCAAATGATGTCCGATTAACATTTGATAATTAATAAAAGGTGCCACTTGAGCTACTGGTATATTCTTTAAGACAGTTTTAGTTAATGAAGAAGGTACTAGACAATCTGACTTTTGAATTGCTGATCTAGTAGTACTAATTTCAGGAACGGGCAATTCGATGACGTTATCAACTTTTTTTATTGCTTTTTTCTTTTCTTGTAGCACTTGTAATTCATTTGGATTAACAATTTTATTCGCTAAATCTAAACCCGTCATCGCATCATTTGAATAAGCAACTAGCCCGTCATATATTGGCTGAATGCGATTTTCTGTAAACTTTCTAGTTAATGCTGCTCCACCTACTAAAATTGGTGTATCGATCCCGGCATTTTTTAAATCGCCAGCAGTAATTACCATTTGTTGTGCTGATTTTACTAGTAAGCCTGATAATCCGATAATGTCTGGTTTATTTTCACGAATTTTTGTAATTAAATCGTCTGGTCGAATATTAATGCCTAAATTTACAACATCAAATCCATTATTCGTTAAAATAATATCAACTAAGTTCTTACCAATATCATGAACATCACCTTTTACAGTCGCCAATATGACTTTTCCTTTTCGAGAGCTCTCAGTTTTCTCCATAAATTGTTCTAAAAAGGTTACTGATGCTTTCATAACTTCTGCGCTTTGTAATACTTCAGCAACAATTAGTTCATTATTATTGAAAAGTCTTCCAACTTCATCCATACCTGTCATAAGAGGACCATTTATAATATTTAAAGGTATGTCTCCGCGTTCGATACAAGTTTGTAAGTCTTCTATTAGTCCTTGCTTCGAGCCTTCAATCACACATGCTGCTAATCTTTCTTCAATTGGAAGCTGTTCTTTTGGTTTTTCTTCTTTTTTTACTGAATTTCTAAAATGCTCTACAAACTTATCTAATGTTTCTTGTGAAGTATGGAATAATAATTCCTCAGCAAGCTCACGTTCTTTTGCTGGGATAGAAGCAAATCGTTCTAGTTTCTCAGTATTCACGATTGCGTAATCTAGTCCCGCCTTTGTTGAATGGTATAAGAAAACTGCATTTAACACTTCGCGACCAGTATTTGGTAAACCAAACGAAATATTACTTAAGCCTAAAATCGTTAAACACTCTGGAAATTCATCTTTTATTAATTTAATGCCATCAATTGTTGCTTTTGCAGATCCAATATATTGTGTATCACCTGTTCCAACAGGAAAAACTAGTGGATCAAAGATAATGTCAGTAGCACGAATTTTATATTTTTCTGTTAATAATTGATAACTTCTTTTTGCAATTTCTAATTTTCGTTCAGCCGATACAGCCATTCCATCTTCATCAATCGTACCGACTACGACAGCAGCACCATATTTATGGATGAAAGGTAAGATTTTCTCAAATCGCTCTTCTCCATCTTCAAGATTGATCGAATTAATGATCGCTTTCCCTTGAATATAAGTAAGTGCTAATTCAATTACATTTTCATCAGTCGAATCAATCATGATTGGTACTTTCACTTTATTAACCAATTGCTTTACAAAATTCTCCATGTCTTCAACTTCATCACGGTCTGGATCTGCCATACATACGTCGATGACATGTGCTCCTTTTTTCACTTGAGCTCTAGCGATTTCTGAAGCTTCCTCAAATTTTCCGTCGGCTATTAATTTTTTAAATTTACGTGATCCGATTACGTTTGTTCTTTCACCTACAAATAGTGGTCTCATACTATCGTCATATTGAAGTGACTCTAATCCACTAACTGCGTGGTCCAATCTTTTTTTAGGCTGACGAGGACTAATTCCAGATACCGCCTCTTTCATTGCTCTAATATGCTCAGGAGTCGTACCACAACAACCTCCAATAATATTAATCCAACCTTGCTCAGCAAAATCACGTACTTTTTTCGCTAATGATTCAGGAGATTCATGATAATGTCCATCTTCATCTGGTAAGCCAGCATTAGGATAACAAGAAACAAATGTCTCAGAAAGATCCGACAATGAGCGTACATGATCCCTCATAAACTCAGGCCCTGTTGCACAGTTTAATCCAACTGAAATCGGAGAAATATGCTCAATTGCTAAATAAAAAGCATCAATCGTTTGACCTGCTAAAGTCGTCCCCATCGGTTCGATTGTTCCTGAAATCATAACTGGTAATTTTATATTTAATTCTGTAAAGGCATTACTAATTCCAATGCAAGCAGCTTTAACATTTCGCATATCTTGACAAGTTTCAACTAGTAAAACATCTACGCCACCATTGATTAATCCAGTTGCTTGACGATTGTATGAGGTAATCAATTCATCAAATGTTACGCCTCCTGTAACACTAATTGCTTTTGTTGTAGGCCCCATCGCACCTGCTACAAAAACATCTTTACCAGATGCTTCAACTGCTTGCTTTGCAATTTTTGCTGCTATTTCATTCAATTCAATATCTAAATGCTGTAAATTATAATCAGATAAAACAATATTTGTGGCCCCAAAAGTATTCGTTTCGATAATGTCAGATCCTGCGTTTATATACTCCTCATGAATCTCTTGAATAACATCTGGTCTAGTTACAACTAAATATTCATTACAGCCTTCATAATCTTCCCCACCAAAATCATCTGCAGTTAAATCACGTTGCTGAATCATCGTTCCCATTGCACCATCAAGAAGTAATATTTTCTCTTTTAAAGCTATATCTAATTGTTTCATAGTTGTATCCCCTCTTTATTGCTGCTTTTAGTAAAATGAATTAAGTCTTCTGTTATTTCATACTTCAAAAATGGTGTAATTAAATAAATGCCATTAAATTTATCTTTTGCATAATTAATAAGTTCTTTTGCAATTTTTTTCCCTTCATCGATTGCCTTTTCTGGTTCAACTGATGAAATTCGGTTCCTTACTTCATCTGATAAAGTTATTCCAGGAACTTCATAATGAATAAAGTCGGCATTTCTTTTACTAACTAATGGCATAATGCCGATAAAAATTGGTTGCTTAATATGACGTGTCGCTTCGTATAACTTATCAATTGTTTCAAAATCATATATAGGCTGAGTTAAGAAATAATCCGCTCCTGCTTCAACCTTTTTCTCAAGTCTTTTGATCGCGGCATCAAATTTTCGAATATTTGGGTTAAAAGCAGCGGCAACTGAAAATCTCGTTCCATTTCCTAAGCTTTTACCTGAATAAAGTCTGCCTTCATTCATTTCTTTAATCATTCGAATAAGATCAAGTGATGCTACATCATAAACTGAAGTTGCGCCAGGAAAATCTCCGACTCTAGCTGGGTCTCCTGTAATCGCAAGAATTTCGTTTAAACCTAAAGTCGATAACCCCATTAAATGAGATTGAAGTCCAATCATATTGCGATCACGACAAGTCAAATGAGTTAAGACTGGAACGTCTAATCTTTGTAACAGAGAAGCCATTGCCACATTCGATATTCTCGGTGAAGCTAGTGGATTATCTGCTAACGTAATCGCATCAGCTCCTGCAGAATGTAACGCCTTTGCTCCTTCAAAAAACTTTCTCGTTTGTAAAGTTTTCGGAGGATCAAGTTCAGCGATAATCGTCGTTTTCTGTTTTGCTTTTTCTGGCAAAGTCTCATCCTTTTGTTCTACTTGCTTTGGGATTGTAATTTTAATCGTTCGGCTCTTCACTTCTTTTTTTGTAACGGGTTGTAAAGTATCAATCTTTTTTCGTAAAGCCGCAATATGTGCCGGTGTAGTACCACAGCACCCACCGATTAGTCTTACTCCTTGTTCAACAAACGGTTTAGCCATATCTTCAAAATATTCTGGATTCGATTTGTATTCGTATTTCCCTTCTGCATACAATGGTAAGCCTGAATTTGGAAATGCTGATAAGTAACCATTTGTTGGTAATGATACTGTATTTAGCGATTCTAGCATATGTAGTGGTCCTAAATGACAATTGATACCGACTACATCCGCCCCCAAATCAACTAATCTAGGAAGTATTTTCTCAATATATTGGCCACTTTGCATAATCCCAATTTCTTGTAGCGTTACTTGAGAAATAATCGGTAAATCCGTTCTTCCTCTTAGTAAATTTACAGCATCGTATAATTCATTTTCATCATAAAATGTTTCAAGCATGATTCCATCTACGCCTTCTTCTAGAAGTGCTGAAGCTTGCTCAAGCAACATCATTTCCCGTTCTAAAGGAGTTGTAAACGTAGATCCAACATATTTCATTCCACCAATACCACCAATAACTAAGGCTCTTCCCTTCGAAGCAGCTCTAGCATTTCTTACAGCCATTTGGTTGATTTGTTTTACTAACTTCTCTAACCCATATTGTCTTAGCTTTCCAGCATTTGCACCGTACGAATTTGTTTGAATTACTTCTGCACCAGCATCTATATATTGTTCATGAATATGAATGATTCGATCCCGTTCAGTAATATTGAGTTCTTCAAAGCAACTGTGTAGCCCTCCTGAATACAAAAGTGTACCCATTGCACCATCACCTAAAACAATTCCATTACTTAACTTTTCCAACAAGCCCATTTCATCACTTCCTGTTTATATAAAATAAAAAACGCCATTCTCTCAAAAAATGAAAGAATGACGTTAAAGTTTAATTTTACGCCTTATCTCTCATGTTTTAAACATGCTGGATTTAGCACTTTTTAGCATAAGCTAAAGTTGCCGGGTTTCAAAGGGCCAGTCCCTCCACCACTCTCGATAAGGATTATTTAGTTTTTTTATTCAATGAAGATAGTTTACTATATTTATATGATAAAAGAAAGCCATTTATTGAAAAATTTCCAAAAATAAATTTATTCACTTTACATAATGTTATTATTTAATTATTTTTAAAGTGTGCTAATGCAACTAAAGGGTAGATTTCATTATAGCTATGATAATTAATATAAAACTGACCTGGTAGTCCAAGTCCTGTAGGATATGATAGCGCCTTATTAGAAATTTCATTTTGAGAGACTAAATAGTTAATCCCTCTTCTAATCACTTCATCATCTTTATTTCGAATTGTCAGTAAGGCATCAATTGCCCAACCAGTTTGACTAGGTGTACTATACTTTAATGGAATATAAGAACCTTTAACCGTTGAAAATCCTGATTCTCCCCAACCTCCGTCCTCATTTTGAATCGAAACTAACCATTTCTCAGCTTTTTTAATTGCTTCATGATTTTTAGAAACCCCCACAGCTCTTAAACCAGTAATTGTTGCCCACGTACCATATAAATAACAAATTCCCCATCTACCATACCAACTACCATTTGATTTCTGGTTTTTAAACAACCAATCAACTGCTTTTTTAACAATTCGGTCATCATTAGAAATTGATGTATAGTTGCCAATAAACTCCAATATACGCCCTGTTAAATCAGGAGTAGAAGGATCAATAATCGCATCTTTTGCATTTTCAATCGGTAAATGAGTAAGCCACTTATTCGTTACGTTTTTTTCGAATGCTCCCCAACCACCATCGTCATTTTGCAATCCAAGTAAAAAATGAACGCCTTTTAACCAACTTTCTTGAAAGTTTGGTTGATCCATTGCACTTCTTGATAGTGCCCTCAACACGGCACCGGTATCATCATTATCTGGTATAAATGAATTCACATCAGAAAATCCCCAGCCACCAGGGCTTAAATTTTTAGCATGTACAGACCAGTCACCAATCAAATCTTGTTGTTTAGAAAGTAAGTAATGAATAGATTTTGAAATAATCGGATCATTATTTGAATAACCCGCTTCTTGAATTGCATATGACAATAAAGCTGTATCCCAAACTTTTGATGGTGAATTTTGAATATGAAGTCCAGCATCTGTATTCGTCGCATATGAAAGGAGTCCTTGTAGTGCATCTTGAATGACGGAAGATGAAACTTTATATCCTAAAGCCATCAAAGCATAAACCATATAAAATGTAGAACTAGCATAGCTATAAAAGGTTCCATTTGTTTCAATCCGATCTAAAATAAATCGTTCAGCCTTTTCATAGCCTTTTTGATGAAAATATAAAGGATAGGAAGCAAGCTTCTTCCCTTCTTCAAGAATAAATTGATAAAATGTCCCCCGCTCTTCGTTAAACCATTCCATTTCACTGTCTTCTAAAAGATTATCAATATTTAGATCATCTTCTAATTTCACTTTAAAACGTTTATTAATACATAGAATCATAGGTACTAAATGAACCCTAGCATAATTACTTAAATCAAATAAACTTAATGGCATTTTATCAGGCAATAAAAAATAGCTCATTGGAAAGTAAAACAACTTTGGATAGGCAATTAAACCGTGAATGGCAAGAATCATTTTAAGCATAAAATGTGTTTTTTTTATTCCACCATTTTCTCGAATGAATTTTTCTGCTTTCTTCATACTCGAATGATCTTTTGTATACTTTTTTGAGACTAATAAAGCTATGTAAGCTTGTACGGTTGCGTTTAAGTTACCATTTTTTTCATCCTCATATAATTTCCACGCCCCATTCGGATGTTGAAGATTGATAATACGATCAATAATTCCATCAATTAACTGATTGTTTTCGTAACCTAGATCCTTCATAAGTAAAATCATAAAGCTATCTGTTAATAAAGCTCCTTCAAACACAAATTCCCATGAACCATTTTCTTCTTGTCTATTTCTCAAACGTTTGATCCGCTCTTCAATATTTTGAATAACAATATTATCGAGGTCCATTAAACCACCTCAGTTCAATTATTTTCTGGCTGATGATATTTTTCCATTCTTGATGAATGCTCACTATTTATTTCTTCTACAAGTTCCGGTACATCTTCTTCCTCTTTTTTACTAAAATAAACAATCGAAATTACAAAAGCCAGGATGCTAAATGGTAAAACAATAATTTGAAATCCAAACCAAGTAAACGAATGCAAAACTTGAAAAATACTACCCATTACTAAACAAAATGTTAGTAAAAACAAGTCAAGGACAATCGTGCCAATAAATGATTTTAAAATTTTAATTAAAAAATGTTTCAACAATATCACACTCCATTACTAATCTATGATTTAAATATGAAATAATGAATATTCGATGTGATTAGTTATGTTTCATAAAAAAAGAATTCCACAATTATGAAGATTACTCCCATTAGTTTAAATGCGTATTTTTACCATTTTTCTGTAAAATTTCTTTAAAACTATTAAAAGTCTAATCAGAAACTACTAAATATGAATATAGTGAAAGTACAAATAAAAAAGGGGTTTTACAATATGGCAGCAGATTTTGAAGATTTCAAAGCTTTAAAAGATGAAATACAAGAGTTAATAGCAAGTAGTGCAAATGACTCAATCAACTTCAATTTTATCAATATTGAAATTAAAGAGAACCGCATCCAAGTTGAACAAAGAGCAGAAGGTGGCGGTCAGATTAATAGAAATGTTGGTATGAACGCAAACCAAGGCGGTCAAAATGCTAGAAACAACAGCCATACTGCAAATACAAAATCACAATTTGCAGATGGAAATGGCAGAAGTGGTATTGCAGGAAAAGATAACGATGAATTAGGTGGACAACAAGGAATTAAAATCAGAGATAGTAAAATAAAAGAAAGTAAAATCAGAACAGATTCTGAACACAACGAAGGCGCACAAGTTGACGAAGAAAACGCTGAACAATTCCAATTACCAAGATTAAATAGACTTAATAGAACAGATATAGAGGATATAACTGAATAATCAAATAACGATTCACGTTCTAGTCTATGAGTCATGAATCTTTTTAAAATGTGGACAAGTTATTGAAAGTTTTATAAAGTGGATGACTCATTCTATTATTAAAAAATGCGAACAAAAAGTGAACTATATTGATAAAGTTGTGAACTTCATTGATATATGGCTATTATTCGTTGATAAATTACCAATTCTCGTTGATATATCGCTATTCTTCGTTGATATATCACTATTCTCCGTTGATATATTAATAATTGAACGTACTCATAGAAAAAATCCACAAGGAATATTAATTTCCGAGTGGATTTTCTTCATTATAATACTTTTTTTAGTTTAAAATTCCGGCAGATTACTTAAATTGTTTTCTGCAATGCCGTCCGGTTCACTTCTAAGAATGTCTCTGCCATATTTATGGATTACATCTACATGTGCTAAATTTCCATTTTTTGCTTCGCTTAATGCTTGAATATAATCTAATTCTCGGTTAAGACTTGTTCTGAAGCCAATTAAATCGCCATCATCATTTTTACGAACGGCAACAATATGTTCCTTATCTTGATTTACAGTATCATCTTCCCTACCTCGTTGAATTTCACTTTGATTTCTATACTGATCATAGGCTTCCTCAAATCGATCTTGTGTCATTTTAATCTCCTCCTTTTTTATTTAGTTTTGCCATTGATGGATTATGTATAACTATTTGGACTGAAATGTATGAAAACGTTAATCTATCATAAATAAGTCTTTTCTGTTTTTAAAGTAAGATTTTTGCACTAGTTAAATCACTAAAATTTTTCAGTTTTTTTTAGTTTCCACTTCCTATAAACTATAACAAATTCTAGATGCCAAAGAATTTCCATACATATCCAATTCAGTTCAGGAGATACTATATTAAGCTTGAGGGATTCTTTAAGGAGTTGGTTTTAAGCTGGAAAGAAATGCAAAAAACTCAATCCAAATGATTAATAATAAACACCTCTTCTATTTAATGATTTTTACACAATTTGGTTCAGGTATGATCGGTATGCCTAATAATATTTATAATATAGCTGGTCACGATGGATGGATTTCATGCCTAATTGGAGGCGTGTTTGTTCAAATCCTTTTATTTCTTTATTATCGTTTATATAAAAAATTCCCTACAAAAAGCTTTACTGACTATACAAAAATTATTACAAATCCATTCATTGGGACATGTATCAACATTTGCTATTATCTTTATTTTGTATATGTCGTGATTGTCGTATCATTGAGGTTTTCAGATATTATCACAATTTGGATTTTTCCAAAAAGTCCTTCTTGGTTAATTCTGATCCTATTTTTACTAACAGCGTACCAAATAGCGAATAAAGATCTCCAAACGATTGCTAGAACATATATACTATGCTCTTTTATCTTAATCTTTTATATTCTACTTCTTATATATGCATACAAAGACATTCATTTTGGCAGTGTTTTACCGATTGGTCAATCTTCCATTTCAAAGATTGGTTCTGGGTCTTATTGGTCTTTTATAGAAATGTTAGGTTTTGAAATCTTTTTATTTATAACACCAAGCTTTCAGAACTCTAATAAAAAAATTATGACTTTGACTTTCGCAAATATTTTCAACACTTTACTTTGCACTTTTACTATTTTTACTTCTTACATAAGGTTAAGCAATAAAGAAAATAGTTATATCATCGATCCGATTCTATATATCTTTAAAACATACCACTCAAAAATGGTTGAAAGTTTAGATACAATTTATTTAAGCCTGTGTACAATACAAATTTGCGCTACAATAGTTACTTATCTTTATATCATTAGTGAGAGTGTTCATAAGCGTTTATTTGTAATTGTAAAAAGCAGAAATAGTATTTTATTCACCATTATTTTAATTGTATTTGCATTTTACCCACTCATATCATTACGTGTGATAAAAAGAGAAGATATCGTACATTTTGGAAATTATTTGGATCCTGTTTTTATTATCATGATTCCATTTCTGCTATTGCTAATACATAAAGTTAGGGCTTTAATTAAATAAACTTTCAAGAAATACGTTCATTCACAAAAAGGCACAAGTAAATCACACTTGTGCTTCTTTTTTATTTAATTTTACAAAGAACAAAACAGTGTTTTTACCCTCCCATATTTAAAAATTTATATCAATATGCAATTTTTTAATCTAAAAAAAAATATCATTTTACTTGCTAGAATTGTTATTCCACCAAGTTGAAGAAGGATTAAGTGTATTTTAAAATGAATATAATGATAGTTAACATATAAAGGGGAATTAACGATGAAAAATATTTTTAATCAATTGAATACAGAGGAAATTTTAAACCGTATAGACAACTTAACCCCAAGTTCACAACCGCGATGGGGAAAAATGGATGTTGCCCAAATGCTAGCTCATTGCTCAGCATTCCAAGATATAGCAATGGGAAATTCTTTTCCCCCAAGAAGTTTGTTAGGTCGGCTAGTAGGTAGATTTGCGAAACCAATTTTTTCAAATGACAAACAAGTACCTCGTAATATGTCCACTATTCCAACCATTTTGATTACTGATCAAAAAGAATTCGAATTAGAAAAAGAGAAACTAAAGCAAAAAATTATTACATTTCAAAAAGATGGTCCAGAGAAATGTACAATTCATCCACATCCTTTTTTCGGTAAATTTAGCTCAAAGGAATGGGGAATTGGAATTTATAAACATCTTGATCATCATTTAAGACAGTTTGGGGTTTAGTCGTCTATATCTTAGTTTTATAATTCCATATAACTAGGAAACTCGAAATAACGTACAACCTTTTATTAACGCACTAATCTGATAAAAACAAAAAGGAGTCAATCATCGACTCCTTTTTTGTTCAACTAGATATGTTAAATTTTTCTTATTTTATAACTCATGGCCTTCATCAATACAATACCTTATTTTGATTAGAGCTTTTACTTATTATCCTTAATTGTTCTTTTCTCTTTTATTAGTAAAGCTGCTGCTAGTGACCCAATAAGTAAAAGGATCGCAATGGACAAATTTACATCTTTTATTCCAGCGTTGAAAGCACTATAAACAATATGTTTAATGTTTTCAAAGGCTGGCATTTGTTTGAATACTTCAGCCTGTTTGCTATCAAAAATTAGCGAGCCAGCAAAAGCTCCTGCATGATGAAAAACATTGAGCATTTGACTTTTAAATTCAGTATTAATAGATTGCATTTTCATAAAATGTTTATTCAATGAACTGTTATAACCTTCTGTCAATTTAATCCCTAGCATTACCACACCAAATGAAATACCAACTTGACGAAATACGTTTAAAATTCCTGAAGCCATACCAACCTGTTTTTTATCAACAGAACTCATAGCTGCATTAGCGATTGGTGGATTTACCAAAGCATTACTAATTCCTAAAAGTACAAAACCAGGCATTAGATAGCTCCATTCAAAAGGAACTTTGATCATATGGCGAATAAGCATGATGCCAATTGCTCCAATAAATAATGCACCACTAATCAACCAACGATTACCTATTTTCCCAGAAATAATCCCCGCTAATGGGCCCAAAATTATCGTAAACCCACTTATAAGTAGCATTTTAACGCCAGTTTCAAAAGCTGTATATCCCATATAATTTTGCATAAGGATAGTTAAATATGTGAATCCACCATATAAACCTGCACCTAAAACAAACGCCGAAATATTAGCACCATTAAATGACCAATTTCTAAAAATTGATAATTCGATCATAGGTTCTTTTACAATTCTTTCAGTTATAATAAACGCAACTAATAATATGATCGATAAAACTAATAGACTCAAAATATGCCAATCGGTCCACAAATAATTTTCATGTATTTCTTTTTGAATTAAAGCTAATACCATCGTAAAAATGAATGCTGTACTTAAAACAAACCCTAAAAAATCGATTTTTTCATCACTTTTTCTTTCGCTTTCCTGTATGAAGAAAATTCCTAATAGTATTGCCACTATGCCAATAGGTATATTAACCAAAAAGATTGATCGCCATCCAAAACTATCAACTAAGGCACCGCCAATAAGCGGACCAGCGGAAATTGCAAGCCCAACTACACTACTCCAAATTCCTAATGCTAGCCCTCTTTGTTTTTCAGGAAATGAAGCTCTAACAATCGTTAATGATAAAGACATCATTGCTGCTCCGCCAATTCCTTGGAAACCTCTAAAAATGTTCAGCCAAAGATCACTACTTGATATACCACTTGTTAAGGAGCCAATGACAAAAAATCCTAACCCAAATAGAAACACCTTTTTACGCCCGATGATATCTCCTAATTTAGAAACTGGCAATAACATAGCAGCATAAACTAAAGTATAAGCATTTAATACCCATTGTAAATTTGAAAAATTAGATGAAAAATCTTTTTGAATCTTAGGTAGTGCTACATTCACAATCGTAATATCAAGCATTGCCATAAATACAGCTAAACTAACTGTGATTAAAACCCACCATTTTCTATTTGTATTTTCCAAAGTAATACCCCCCTCTCATGTTTGAGTGCACACAAATGCACATATTATATAAAATGAAAAGCACCCTTCTATTCCAAACTCATGAGTGCTTTCATATTATTGGCTGTCTCTTCAAAGATATCGACAATAAATTTTTTATTTGCTTTGTAGTAAATTCCCCGACCTTCTTTTCTTCTTTGTACTATATTAAATCGATTCATAAAATCCAGATGACGAGAAATAACTGAACGATTTTGAGGAAAATTCTCTGCTATCTCTCCAATAGCCATTTCCCCATTAATAGCAAGGAAGATCAACAGTTCAGTTCGAACTGGGTCTAAAATCGCTCTAAAAAATTCAATATTTATATTATCTTCAATCATTTGTTTACATTTATTTGGATCATGATTAATTCCCATCATCTCACCGCCTAATTTCTGTTATATGCATCCGTGCGCACATGTCAACGAATTAATTTTCTTCATTTAAAGACTTTTCTAATTATACTAGTAAGCCATTCTGCAATATAAGTAATTTAACTATGTAAAAAAATTCTTAATAACTCGATTAGTTTCTACTAATTGAAATGAAACTATATACTACTTTCGAGCAAAAAATAATCAAATTTACTTACGATCCCCTTTGATAGATAACTTGTACAACTCCAGAAGTAAACGTTTTCGTGTTAACCAAATTTAAATTCATTCTCTGTTTTAGATCAATAAACAAAGGTTTACCTTCACCTAAAATGACAGGATGAATAGATAATCTAAATTCATCAACTAACCCCAAATTGATAAATGATGTAATAAGACTTGCACCACCGTATAACCAGATATCTTTACCCGACTGCTCTTTTAATTTATTTACTACTTCTGATATATTTTCATTTATATAAATTGCTTTATGCTCTTCATTAGTTTGAGTTCTGGAAAATACATATTTTTCTTTACTATGTGCTAATTTCCACATTTCCTTATCGGCTTCAGATTCATCTATTCCTGGCGTATAATTTCCCCATAAATCGTAGCTTTTTCGACCATATAAAATAGTATCTATTTGATCAAGGAAATTAGTGAAATCCATTTCCGGATCCATAATGCACCAATCAATTTCTCCGTTCTTTCCTTCAATAAAGCCATCTAAAGTAACTGCTAAATCCAAGATTACTTTTCTCTTCAAATCGACTTTGGTCAAAACACTTCCTCCTTTTTTATAGAAATCATCTCGAATCGAATGTTTGTTCTTATTTTTATTATAACAAGCTCTCTTGCCGTTATCAAATACATATTGGCCGTATCTAGAACTATACGAACAGTATGTGAACTTTATTGATAAAGTTGTGAACTTCGTTGATATATTGCCTGTTTTTGTTGATATATTTACTATTTTTGTTGATAAACAGCCAGTTCTCGTTGATATATCGTCGATCATCGTAATTTATCCCTCAATTTCGTTGATTAGCAGTCTAATCTCGTTGATATATCATCAATCCTCGTTATATTTTCCTCAATTTCGTTGATTAACATGCTACTCTAGTAAATAAATCGTCGTTTCTGGAAATATACCACTGAATTTCGTTGTTTAATGGTCAATTCCTTTTAAGATATCCCCAAATTTTCTTAAATCTGCATTTATTATTTTCACCTAATCATATGCCGCTCTTCGAAAACAAAAAACTCGCAAACAACTAAGTTTACGAGTTTTCCAAATTACTTATTTAACAATTTAACTTTCTCAACAAGGAAGTTTAAAATAACATGTGCTGCGATTCGGCTTGTCATGTCACGGAAGTCAATTGTTGGGTCAAGCTCAACTATATCCATTCCACAAACTTTTGGATGTGCTGCAAGATAACAGATGCCGTCTAATAGTGTTTGACTGTCCATTCCACCTGGGCCAATTGCTGGGCAACCTGGTGCGAAGGCTTGGTCTAGTACGTCCATATCAAGGCTAATGTATATTGCATCTACTTTGTCTGCTAAATGATTGATACTGTCATTAATAATTTTTGAGATTCCTAGTTCGCGAACATCACGCATTGTGTGGATCGTTACTCCGTTATTTACTCCGAATTCTGTGTATGGAGCACTATTTGAGAAGTTTCTGATTCCGATTTGAACTAAATGTTCACCTTTTAGAATCCCTGCATCAATTAAACTGCGGAAAGGTGTACCATTTGAGCGTCCACCGTCTTCAATATTTCTTAAGTCGTGATGAGCATCAAATTGGATAACTCCTACTGTTCCGCGTTCTTTTGCAAATGCTGAAATGCTTGGAAAACTAATGCCATGATCCCCACCTAAAATGATTGGCATCGTTTCTTTATATTGGCCTAGCAATTCAGATATTGTTGATCTAATACGATTTCTAGACTCTTCAAGATCTGTCACATGCATCGTAATATCACCAAAATCAGTTACTTTGAAATCTTTTAAATCAATATGGTCTTCAATATGATAAGTACTATAGCTACTTAGCATTTTTCGAATTGAAGCAGGCGCAAAGCTTGCACCTGAGTGACTAATTGATGTTTTAGATAATGGTACACCGATAATTGAGAAATTTGATGCTTCTGTTCCATTCCATGTAGAGATGATTTCATTTGCTTTTGTAACTTGTGAATCTATGAAAATTGCATCTCCTGCTTTTTTAAGATGTGATAGCGACATCGTGTTCACCCCTACTTACTACTAATTTACCATTCTTAAATACTGATTCTACATGATTTACACCAAAATGGTAAGGTACATAAGTATAGTTTGGTACATTCCAAATTACTACATCTGCCCTACGACCAACTAGTAGTTTACCTGCTTGGTCTCCACGATTAATCGCGTGTGATGAGTTAATCGTAACGGCATTCCATATTTCTTCAGGAGTCATTTTTAGTTTAAGCATTGCGATTGTCATAATTAATTGTAAGTTTTCTGTTGGACAGCTTCCTGGGTTGAAGTCAGTAGCAAGTGAAACTGCAACATTATTTTCAATCATTGCTCTTGCAGGTGCAAATTCTGGTTTATTTAAATAGAAAGTAGTGCCAGGTAAAATTACCCCAATTGTATTGCTCTTACCAAGCATTTCTACACCTTTTTCAGATGCTCCACATAAATGATCAGCGGAAATAGCACCAATTTCAGCTGCCATTTCAGTGCCACCAAGAGGATCAATTTCATCAGCATGAATTTTAACTTTAAAGCCTTGTTCTTGAGCTTTTAATAAAAATTCTCTTGATTGTTCAACTGAGAATACACCTGTTTCAGCGAATACGTCTACGAATTCTGCTAGTTCTTCTTCTTTAATTACATCTAGTAAAGAAAGCATCTTTTCTAAGAAAGCTTCTTCGTTTCCTTTATACTCTTTCGGTACAGCATGTGCACCTAAGAATGTTGAAACTAAATCAATCTCATGCTCAGCTTGTAATTCCTTAGCAATTCGAAGTTGTTTTAATTCCGTTTCTTCATCAAGTCCATAACCACTTTTTGCTTCAACTGTTGTTACACCAAATGAAAGCATTCTATTTAAGTGCTGAACAGTTTTCTTTTTTAAGTCTTCAAATGAAGCTAATTTCGTTTGACTTACTGTAGAATGGATTCCGCCACCCATTTCTAGTATTTCTAAATAAGAAGCACCTTGTAATTTCAAACTAACTTCATGCTCACGTGATCCTCCAAAGACCACGTGAGTATGAGGATCAACTAATCCTGGAGTGACTAGCTTACCTTTACAATCAATTACTTCTTTTGCATCAATTTTTTCTACGTTCATTTGTCCGATATAAATAATTTCCCCATCTTTCCATGCGATTTCTGCATTTTCAAGAACTGGTAGATTGCTCATATCTTTTCCATGAATTGGACCATCACCATGATCCATCGTTAATAATTGACCTATATTTGTTAAAAGAATATCTGCTTTCAATTCTAACACCTACTTCATCATTGGGATGTTAACGCCTTTTGCTTTCGCAGTTTCAACAGCTAAATCATAACCTGCATCAACGTGACGAACAACACCCATACCTGGATCTGAAGTTAATACTCTTTCAATACGTTTTGCAGCTGCATCTGTACCGTCAGCAACGATAACCATACCAGCATGTAAAGAGTAACCCATTCCAACTCCACCACCGTGGTGTACACTTACCCAACTTGCGCCATTTACACCGTTAATTAATGCATTTAGAATTGGCCAGTCAGCTACTGCATCACTTCCGTCTTTCATGCTTTCTGTTTCACGGTTTGGAGATGCTACAGAACCGCAGTCTAAGTGGTCACGACCAATTACGATTGGAGCTTTTAATTCGCCATTTTTAACCATTTCGTTAATGATTTTACCGAATTTAGCACGCTCACCATAACCTAACCAACAAATACGTGATGGTAACCCTTGGAATGCAACCTTTTCACGAGCCATACGGATCCAGTTACATAAATGTTCGTTATCTGCAAATTCACGTAAAATTACTTCGTCTGTTTTGTAGATATCCTCTGGATCACCAGAAAGTGCTACCCAACGGAAAGGACCTTTACCTTCACAGAATAATGGGCGAATAAATGCTGGTACGAAACCAGGGAAATCAAATGCATTTTTAACACCTTCATCTAATGCCACTTGACGAATGTTATTACCGTAGTCAAATGCAAGTGCTCCACGTTGTTGCATCGCTAAAATTGCTTCAACATGTACAGCCATACTATGTTTTGCACGTTTAATTACTTCATCTGGATTTTCTACACGAAGTTTCTTTCCTTCTTCCATTGTCATTCCGATTGGTAAATAACCATTTAATGGATCATGAGCTGAAGTTTGGTCAGTAATTAAGTCTGGTACAAAATTGCGTTCTACTAATTGAGGTAAGATTTCAGCAGCATTACCTACTAATCCGATTGCTAAAGCTTTACCTTCGTTTTTAGCTTCAGTAGCAAGTTTTAATGCTTCTTCTAAATCGTGAGTTAACACGTCACAATATCTAGTGTCAATACGACGTTGAATTCTTGTTTCATCTACATCAATTCCGATTACAACTCCACCATTCATTGTTACAGCTAATGGTTGAGCTCCACCCATACCGCCAAGTCCTGCAGTGATTGTGATTGTACCTTTTAAGCTTCCGCCGAAATGTTGCTTAGCTGCTTCTCCAAATGTTTCATAAGTACCTTGTAAAATACCTTGTGTACCAATGTAAATCCAGCTACCAGCAGTCATTTGGCCGTACATCATTAAGCCTTTTTCATCTAATTCACGGAAGTGCTCCCAAGTTGCCCATTTTGGAACTAAGTTAGAGTTAGCTAATAAAACACGTGGTGCATCTTCATGAGACTTAAATACTGCTACTGGCTTACCTGATTGAACTAATAATGTTTCATCGCTCTCTAATTTCTTTAATGATTCAATAATTGCATCAAAGCTTTCCCAGTTTCTTGCAGCTTTACCGATTCCACCATAAACGACTAAGTCTTCTGGTCTTTCTGCTACTTCTTCATCTAAGTTGTTTAATAACATACGAAGTGCTGCTTCTTGAACCCAACCTTTAGTGTTTAACTCAGTACCTATAGGTGCTTTTAAAGATCCTTTTGTGATTTCCATTTTTATTCCACCCCACTTAAATTTGTGTTTGTTTTGTATAGTTTCTAGCAATGAAATTTTCTTTTAAATAAGTAGTTAATTTTTCAATGTCTTTAGAGAACACGCGATCTCTAGTAATTGATGGAACTGTTTTACGAGCATCTTCCATAAATTTTCTAGTTGTTTCAGACATTTTTTCGATTCCTTTATATTCAACACCTTGCATTGCACAAATACATTCAATTGCTAACACTCGTCTAGCATTTTGTAGAATTTGGTATGCGTGACGTGCACCGATTGTTCCCATACTTACATGGTCTTCTTGGTTTGCAGAAGACGGAATTGAGTCAACGCTCGCTGGATGTGCTAATGTTTTGTTTTCAGAAACTAAAGCCGCTGCCACATATTGCATAATCATTGCCCCAGATTGTAATCCTGGTTCTGGACTTAAAAATGGTGGTAAATCATTTAATTGTGGGTTTACTAAACGCTCGATACGTCTTTCTGAAATATTTGCTAGCTCAGCAACTCCTAATTTAAAGAAGTCCATCGCAAATGCGATTGGTTGACCATGGAAGTTACCACCAGAGAATACATCATCACCAAATAATAATGGATTATCAGTTGCTGCGTTCATTTCGATTTCTAATTTCTCTTTTGCGTAGTTCAGAACTTGCCAGCTAGCACCGTGAACTTGAGGAATACATCTTAATGTATAAGCATCTTGAACTCTGATTTCACCTTGTCTAGTTGTTAATTGACTTGTTGCTAAAATATTGCGGTAACGCTCAGCTACTTCAATTTGTTCTTTATATCCACGAGCAATATGAATTCTTTCATCAAATACATCTGTAATACCATTTAATGCTTCAAATGTAATAGAAGAAATTAATTCACTTTGATAAGCTAGCTCTTCACCTTCAAGATAAGTAAGAATACCCATTGCTGTCATTGCTTGAGTACCATTAATTAAAGCTAAGCCTTCTTTTGCTTCTAGAGTGATTGGTAAAATACCTTCTTTTGCTAAAGCTTCAGCAGTTTCCATACGTTTTCCTTTATAGAAAACTTCACCTTCACCAAGTAAAACTAAAGCTAAGTGAGATAAAGGAGCTAAGTCTCCACTTGCACCTAATGAACCTTGAGATGGGATCACTGGGTGAATTTGAGCATTAATTAATGAAAGTAATTTTTCAACGACTACTAAACGAACACCAGAGTGACCTTTTAACATCGTATTTGCGCGAAGTACTAACATTGCTCTTGAAACTAATTCAGGGAATGGTTCACCAACGCCGCATGCATGAGAAGCAATTAAGTTATATTGAAGTGTTGAAACATTTTCTTTTTCAATTAATACATCACTAAATTTTCCGAATCCTGTAGTAATACCATAAACAACTTTGCCATTATTTACGATTTCTTCTACCTTTTCTCTACATGCTTTTACTGCAACTAAGCTATCTTCACTTGCTTTTACATATGCCATTTCGAATAAAATACTTTTCATTTGTTCCATTGTTAAGCTATTACCAGTTAAAGTTACCATTAATAAAACACCTCCGAATTTTGTAAAAAAACACAGAAGGAGGCTATGAGACGTAAAAATTTAATCTTACGAATCATAGCCCCCTATCATCTAATAAACTATGGGCAATTATATGTGATTAATACCTAGTCCTGCCGATTCATGCTCTGATCCTTTAATAGGAGCACCAATCGTACCGTATAGTGCAACTGCAATCCAGTCACCCTCGTTCACGTTTTTATACGGTTTACCTCTAACAACAGCAAATCTAAGTCCTACTGTTCTAAGAACGTCACCTAATTGAACGTGACCTCTTGTTACGCCTTGAATTGCTTCAAGAGTTGCATGATATAAAGAATGAACTTCTCTATAAAGAGCTCCATTAATTACACCATTCTGTTTGGCAGCGGTTTCAATCGCAGCAACAACTTTTTGTGAATCCATTGTACCGACTTTACCTACACACCAAACTACGTTTTCATTTTTCATTAATTCTTCTTCATGTTCAGTCAACGCAAGCATCATTGCTGTTCGACCAATTCGTTGATTTTGCTCTGCCATACGCTAATACCTCTTAGTTAATTCTCTAATAAACTAGTATCTGATTACATTATATGCCAACAATTAGTAAACTTCAATATTTTCAGATTATTATTTTTAAAAAATATTTTTTTATTAATTCTTGTTAGAACATTCAAAATATTCTTTGGGAAATTATTATTTAAGAAGCCTTGTCCATTTTTCTTCTATTATCAATAAAATTATTTGGTGATTAACCAAAATAGGTACTTAAATAACTGATCGCCGTTTGTTTAAGATTTTTTTCTTAACACTAGCTGCCAAGTAACACAAAAACAATCAGTAACCCAGGTAACCTTACTAAAGTCATTCATTTCTACTGGTCCCATAAGTACTTTCCCATCACTCTTCAAGCCGTCAAAAATTAAATCGAACTCTGCATCGTTTTTACATTCTAAATAAAAGGAAACAGCCCAAGTAAAATCTGGGCAAGATTCTTTATCCATATCCAAGACCATAAAAGTCTGCCCTAGAATTTCAATGATGCCATTCATGATTTTCCCCACTACACCACGGTCTTCTTTTGTAAATCTTCGAAGAGAAACGAGTTTTGAATCCGGAAAAGTACGAATATAATAATTCATCGCTTCCTCCGCATTACCACTAAACGTAAGAAATGGAATAATCCTTTGCCCTGATACAGCGGGTATTACTTGTTCCTGTGTCATCTCTCTAAAACCTCCAAACAATTTGTAATTAACTCATTTTAGAACTACTAAAACAAACCAGTTCGAAATCATCTATTTCCGCTGGAGAAAAGCCTTTTAATATATAGATTGTACCATATTTTAACATATCAAAAAACTTCGGAGTTAATTGAAATAAAAACGAAGCTAAAATAGGCTGATCATACGATTAATGAAGTATTTTTCTGCCTAATGAATCCCTTTCCCAACCTATAAACTGATCTTATGCAACCTTTTTTAATATCCACAGTATTTCCCTATCTTAACAATTTTCTTCTTTTGTTTATTTATTATTATATAATTGTATTAAAAATAGATTAAAGGAGGTTTATATGAAAAAAGTTTTCGGAAGATTTTTTAAAAAGAATTTAAAAAATGATAATGCATTTTATAATAATCTTTATGAAAAGTTTTATCCAAGCAACTTAATGGTAAATTCGAGCTTTGCTAATTTATCGTTAGTTTCTAGACTAGAAAACGCATGGAAAATGGAATTCCTAGCTAATGTTAAAGAAAGAGTTATGGAAAAAGAAGATTGGAGCAATGCAAAGTATACCTTTGTTGAGACAGAATTAAAACGCTTTTTCTTAATGGCAGCAATCTTTGAAAACGTTCCAATGTATAGTCAGGATGTTGATAAAATCTGGCATGAAATGATTTTATTTACGAAAAGTTATCAAAGCTTCTGCAAGTCTTTTTGTGGTGAAATGATACACCATGAACCAAATATTATTAAAGATCAAGTAGCTAAGACTGATGGCACTGATGTAAGAGCTGTTTACAATTTGTTGTATAATACTTTGTTCGAACCTATATCTGTAAATACCTATATTTTAGGAAATTTAGTTGTTAATTATAAAAATGCTAGTGTTATAGAATATTTATCGAGCAAAACAGTTCAAACCTTAAGTTTCGTTTCTCATATTAGCTCAGAAGCTAAATATAATTTTTTAAATGAGTTTGCTAGAATTCAAAAAATTTTAGTTGATAAAGAAAAGGAAGAAGCCAGAACTAAAGCACTTAGAAAAACAGAAGAAATCACTAAACACCACTCACAAAAATCTAGCCCAAGTTCAGCTACTCGTTCAACCTCTAGCAAAAAATCAGATGAAGGGCATATTAATTCATCAATTTTAACTGCAAGTTCTTTGTTTGGATTAAATGAAAGTTCAAATGATTGTTCAAGCAAGAGTGATAGTCATCATCAAAACTCGCACTCTTCATGCTCTAGTTCATCACATACTTCATGTTCAAGTAGTTCTCACTCTTCGTGTTCTAGTTCAAGTTGCTCAAGTTCTAGTTGATCTATTACTATTAATACTGACATCCAAGTATAATTACATTAACTCAACCTTAAGGTTGGGTTAATATCTAGTTTATAATCCACTGCTTTAATTAAAAAAAGATTTTTCTGCTCGTATATAAGATAATTTCAACCATTTCTCGTTTCCCCGAAAGGTAAAATGATATAACTAATTGTCAGTACTAAAATAATAATTGCTAACCAAAAATTATGGGCCGATTCTCCATTATTTACAATAATAAAACGAATAGTAGCTGTTATCCCAATATAAAGAAGATATCGTATTGGAAAATGATAGTTTTCTTTGAAATATTGAACAATAATTGAAATGAATCCAAAATATAAGAAAAAGATCAAAACCTTCCCAAAAATTTGATGAACATTTTTATTACTTAATAAAACATCATTAAAAATATAATAAAGCTCTCGAAAAAGAAAAAATGCAAGAATCAAACTAAGTAGAAGTAATGATATATTTAACAAAGTTTGATGAAGCCTGATTAGCATTTGTCTATTTTTTAACCAACTCATTCAATCATTTCACTCCTCTTTTTTCTCCCTAATAACATCTAACAACACTATTTCTATATAATATCTCTGTCAAATACAAAAACCGAAATGGCTATATTCTCTTCAACTTTCATATCTGAAAATAAATGAACTAATTTCGCTCCGACAAGTTCTTCTAAACCTTCGGGTGGTTGATTTAAGTATAGATCCTGAATCATTTTTGTTCGTGCAGTATGAACCATTTCAGCACCGTTCATTGTACCGGAAATAAACTTTTCAGTAGGAGTCAAATTACCATATAATGTTGAAACGGCCATATTTTCAACAAAAACCGTATGAATTCGTTCTGGACCCTTACCAAACAAATCCTTTCGAAGTTTCCTCATTAAATCATTAAATTCATGTACTTTTTTCGTCATTTCTTATTCCCTCATTTTCAATAGTAAAAATGCTATACCTTTATCCTTGCACCGATCTCAACAACCTATTTACATTTCTGTGAATAAAATATAAGTACTATTCCATTAATTAAATTACTACCCTCTTTCCATTTTTTGAAAAAAAAAATTCCACCAAGGTGACAATTAGCCAAACTGGTGGCTTTTTGTCATCTTAGTGGAATAGTTAATTAGCAAAAATTTACTAAAATACCAATCCAATTTAATTTAAATGAAAATAATAGACACATAACAATTACATTATTATGCTTCCATATCTTTCGAATTCATTATATCTCTAACTTTTTAATTAAACAATCATAATGTTAATATTAAATATTTCTAAATATTGATGCATTTAAAGATCAGACTAATTAACAATCCTAACCACAACTCAGGTGGCAGCTTCATCTAAATTAATATCATCCTTTAATCTATTTCTTCAAACTAAAAGTTTATTCAATTAATAACCTATATAATTAAACATCGCCTGTACAGATGCAGTAATTTTTATTTGCCCCTCTTGGATTGGCGTAGTTGGTCCGCTGAATGCCGCAGCAGTCATTGTTAGTGAGGATAGTGGACGGACAATTTGAATCCCTTCTTCAGCAATCCAAATCGGAATGCTATTGATTGATAAGCCTAGTGATTTTGCTATATTTTCTGCATTAGTTTTCGCATTCAAAGTAGCCTTTTGTAATGCCTCTTGATAATATGGATCAGGGTTTGACAGTTCAAAACTTAGATTTCTTACTTCATTTGCTCCATTTTCAACTGCAACATCAATAACTTTACCAACGTTTGCAAGATCTTTTACAATTACTTTAAAAATATGACTTACACGATATCCTTTAAAAATTTGCTGAGAATCTTGATATTCAACAATTCGGTCTATTGTATATGAATTCGTTTCAATTTCGTCTTGTTTAATGCCTATGCTTTTTAATGCATCGATCATTTTATTCGAAATAATCGCGTTCTGTGACTGAGCGTTTTGTACTCTCAAATCTTCAACTACAGCACCTAGTAAGACAGACGATTGGTCTGGCTTTACAGATACCTCTCCTTTTCCAGTTGCTTTAATCGTATAATTACGATTACTATTTCTTGACATGAAGCCACTTTGATATTGTGGAGCTATATAATCAGATCGAATACCCGTTAAGTTATTACTATATACTGGATAAATCTCAATCACATCCTTTTAAGATGAAAAAATTTTATATTAATGCCCATTTATTGTATGTATTGAGCCCTCTTATCGTGAAAAAATCTAAGTTAGCTCGTATTTGAGAGTTCGTTTTAAGTAATCACATTTTTCCTGTCAAAAAAAGCCTGTAAACTAGGAACTCCCACTAGTCTACAAGCTTTAACAAACTAAATTTATTCAAAAATGTTTTTTCTCGTCAATCATTTAAGTTCTTCTTCATCAAAGTTTTCGTCAATTTGGTCAGCTTGCTTCCCAATTTCTAAAGGTACTTCGTATTCTGGTGCACTCCAATTGTTTTGCATATAATTCTCCTTTTAAACAATAGTTTGTCAGTTATTAATTACTATAATTAAACTAGATAATGTATCTATTTACTATTGGGGGAATTTCACTAATTTCACCTTGAAAAGCATGCTACTTTTAAAAATCTTTGGTTCTTTTTAGTCAAAATTTCCTTTCAAATCAAGAAAATATACGCTGAATATATTGGGGGAATTTAATAATAATTAGGGGCCAATATCTTTTTATCGCAAAAGGAAAATTCGGTAAATGAAATTGCCTTTATAAAAAAGGCTCTGTTAAACTAAAATGTTGATATTTAATATTTCAAAAAGGACTGTCAATTTAGACAGTCCTTCTACGATCTTATTCAACTAATGCTTGAGTTAGTTGTATATAGTTATAATAATTCCACCTAAGATTTCTAATTTAAAAATTTATTCATAATTAACTTTAGCACATTCCCAAATTGCTTTACCCTCAAGTTTAAAAACTCCACCTTCTTTAGTTTTAGCAGAATTTATCATGGCTTGAGCCAATATATCTGTCGCAAGGGGTTTTTGAGAACGAAAAATTCCTATTTTATTTACAAACTGTATTACTTTAAAACTTACAGCTTCCATTGGTCGATCGGTATTTTGTCGTATTAATAAAGGTGGGTTAAAGATTGTCAACTTTGGAAATCTTAATGCTTCTATAGCTTCTTCTAACTGTCCCTTCATCCTTGTATAAAAGAATCGAGAATTTGATGAAGAATAACCAGAAGATACTAATACATAATTATCAACACCATTTTCTCTAGCAAATTTAGCAAACTGGTATTGATATTCGTAATCAACTTTCCATTGAGCTTCTTTACTCCCTGCCACTTTAAGTGTAGTACCTAAACATGAAAACAAAACATCTCCCTTCACTAAATGTTTCCATAGCTCTTGTTTATCAAAGTCAATTACATGGACCTTTAATTTATTATGTTTGATATTAAGAGCACGTCTAACAAAAATATCTACATTATGAAAAGAATCATCATTTAATAATAATTCCAGTAAGTCTTTACCTGTCGCTCCCGTTGCTCCAATTACTAATGCTTTCATTTCCTTCCCCTCACATTCTCTTTTAGTCTCCATTAAATCTTAATTTATTTCTTTAAATGTGGTTTATTTAAAGAAATATCGGCATAAATTCTGGCTAATTGTTCGGGTGTTTCTTTTGTGCCACTTTCAACCCATTTTCCAAGCATGTGCCAAATTCCAGCAGAATGAAATTCTGTATAATACTTTAAAAATGTTTCATCGAAATTTCTCATAGTATCAGTTTTGAATTTCACAAAAATGGTCGGTGCGTATTCTTGCAGTTGTTTAAGCAAGATTATAAATAAGTCATTTTTATGAAGAAGATTCAAAAACGGAACATGTTCTTTCCAAAATTCGAAATATATTAATGTCATTGTGTATGGTAAAAGCGATTCTAAAGATTCAAATTTTTTTTCAGCCTCCTGCATTAATTCACTAATATGTTCATATAGAACTTCTTCTTTAGATTGGAAATTACGATAAAATGTTTTTCGTACCAATCCTGCATCGTCTGTAATTTCCTTAATTGCTATCTTTTGAAATGGCTTTTCGTCCATTAGTTTTAGCAGTGATTGTATGATCCATTGTCTCGAACGGATTGATATCGGATTATTGCTTTTTTCATTTTGCATAACATGTAACTCCTTTTTTAACAAATGTCCCTTTTTCTCATATCTGTATCACTTACGCTCATCATCTTGACTTCAATTTCTATTTATCATTATAATTCAGTAGAACAAGTGACACAAGTGTGTATTGAGACACAATTGTATAATTAGATACAAATGGTACTATCAAAATATAGATTATAAATAAGGAGTGAAGAATATGAATGGGTTGGGTAAAGGAGTCGTACTAATAACTGGAGCATCTGCGGGAATGGGTAAAGCCACAGCAGAACTTCTACTAGAAAAAGGTTATGTGGTTTATGCAGCTGCAAGACGCATAGAAAATATGAAAGACCTAGAATTAAAGGGTGCTAAAATTTTAACCATGGATGTAACAGATGAACAATCCATGGTTTATGGTGTAAACCGTATTATTCAAGAACAAGGAAAAATCGATATATTATTTAATAATGCAGGATATGGCTCTTATGGTTCTGTTGAAGATGTTCCTTTAGAAGAAGCAAGAAGACAGTTTGAAGTAAATCTTTTTGGTCTAAGTCGTTTAACGCAATTAGTTATACCACATATGAGAAAACAAATATCAGGGAAAATTATAAATAATTCATCGATGGGTGGAAAAGTGTATACACCATTAGGTGCATGGTATCATGCTACAAAACACGCACTTGAAGGATATTCTGATTGTCTCCGATTTGAAGTTGCTCAATTTAATATAGATGTAATCGTTATTGAACCAGGATCAATTGAGAGTGAATGGAACGATATTACTTTAAATAACCTTCAGAAAACATCTGCACATACAGTATATGCTAATATGACAAAAGCCTTTGTAGAGATGTCAAAAAAAGCACCAAAACCAACTTCTCCTAAAGTCATAGCAGAAATCGTTTTAAAGGCGATTGAATCTAAGAAACCAAAAACTCGATATGTAGCTGGACAATTTGCAAAACCAATGATGCTATTAAGAAAATTAGTCTCTGATCGAATGTACGATCGTATTCTCTATAAAATGTTTAAAATGAAATAAAGTTTAATTTCAAAAAAACACGTGACCTTTTGAAAAGGAAAACGTGTTTTTAACTTTGCGAAGAAATATACTTAAACTAAACTGCCTATATGTTGAATAAGGAAGTGAAGATTCTTAATTAAATGATTAACTTCGATTGACGAATACCTTCATTTGTTAAATGATGGTCACAATGACTTGTTCGTACAAATACCTCTTTAATATTTGATGTGGTAGCATCGAATCCTTTCATTTCAAGGAACTGAAACCATGCCAAATAATGATCGAGATATTTGGTCGCGACTCCTTTAAAACGATCCATCCATTGGCTTAAACGAGCGTGATAGCCATTGACATTTTGAATATGATAAATACCTTTAATGACATGCCCAGTCGTTTTTGAGTTGATTCGATAATGTTCTATGTTTTTTTCTTTTGCATAAGTCATGTAAGCACGCCATGCATCAGTACAAAGGATGCTATCAGGTTGTAACAAATGTCCAATCGTTTCTTCGACTTTCGGTTTCACGATTCTGCCTAAACATGCAACCTTAGCTACGGTTTGTTTAGTTCGATCACGAGCTACTAATACGCAGACTTGCTCCTTGCTAATCCCACGATAAATAGACACTCCGCTACGCTTACGAGCTTTACGACCAGTAATTCCATTTTTTCCTTTTTCAGAGTAAAGGAAATACGTTTCATCCATTTCAACAATCCCGTCGAATCCATCAATTTTCATATCCTTTAATGCATTGAGAATCTTATGTCTCCAATAGAATAAACTAACCCATGAAACTCCAAGAATTTGTTCACATTTACGCAGAGAAATCCCTTGAAACATAAGTTTAATAAATTCACACCAATAACGAGGAAACCGAGTACCATGCATTGGCGTATTTGTCAGATCGTTAAATGTTTTCCGACAAGCCTTGCAACGATACCTTTGACGACCTTTATATTTACCAAAACGGACGATATGCTCACATGTGCAATGCGGACAGATGAATCCCTCTGCAAATCGAGTTTCACGAATCTCCTTCACAAGTGTGCCTGGTTGAACAACAAGAAATAGTGTGTTTTTCAATGTCCAAAAAAGTATCAACAATCTTTTTTAACAGAGTCATAAAAAAAAGAATGGATTTCTCCATTCTTTTTTATGAATCGTTATTAGAAGCTAAACATTGGTTTAAAATCACCTTTATAAGGTTCATGTTCTACGAATACTGTTATATCCTTACCATCTTTGTCCTTACCTGTTCTTTTATAAGTAAATTTATTATTATTAAGTTCAGTTAGCTCAAGTACAGCACCATATTTATTTGTTCCAATCGAAACATGTGCTCTAATTTTATTTTCGTGGGCAATATCGAAGTAACCATAGTCACCTCGGCTTACGCCTGTATCAAGATTGAAAAACTCATATTTATTCGTTTTTTCATCAAATTTTGCTAAACTAATGAAATTCGTATTAAATTTAGTCACATCATTACCTTGTTCATCAACTACTTTTGTACCATTCCATAGTGTTCTGCCTAAAATTTTATCTCCATCAACTTTTTTTACAATATCGCCTGTTGTTGAATTTAACTGCTTATCTGGATCGGTAAAGGCAAGCTTCTTTCCTTTAAATGGAACATGTTCTACGAATACTTCTACATCGTTACCTTTAGCATCTTTACCCATTCTTTTATAAGTAAAAACATTTTTATTTATTTTCTCCATATCAACTACAGCTTGGTAATTCATAGATTCTGAAATAAGAATTCTCTTTTTACCATCATTCGTAATAAAAAATGTTCCTTTATCCCCACGACTTTGTCCCGTTTTAGCATCAAAAAATTCATATCTACCAGATTTCGCATCGTATTTAGCTAGTCCTATAAAATTTGCGTTCTCTTTCGTTAAATCGTGATGATTCTTATCATAAACCCTTGTACCTTGCCAATCTGTGCTGCTTAAAATAGCAGCCATTTCTTGTCCTTTAGTTAATTTGTTTACTTTTTTAGGTATTTTATATGACTTTTCGTGCTTCTGTTTGTTCTGTTCAACTTGTGCATTTGCTGCTGTATTGCAACCTGTTAAAACTAATGTGACTCCAAGTAGTACTGATGAAATTGTTTTTGTTTTTTTGTTCATATTATTTTTCTCCTTTTTATAAGTTCTCCTATTTAATGGGGCTATTGAACTTTGTTTATTTTGCTCCAGCTTTTATTAAAATCGCTTCGATCTCTTTAAATCCTTTTTCACGTGCATGTTGTAATGGCGTGACATTTTCATGATCAGATATATTTACATCTGCTCCGTAATCTATTAAGGTTTGTACTATTTGCTGTTGTGTTTGATTTCCATTGTTTAAAATTATCGCTTCTAACAGGGCCGTCCAGCCAAGATTATTAACGTGATTAATATTAATCTTAGTATTTGTAAGAAGTTCTTTTACGACATTTACATACCCATGTTCTGAAGCGGGAATCAATGCAGTTCCACCATAGCGGTTTGTAATTGTTGGATCTGCACCTGCTTTAATTGTAAGCTTTAGAATATCGATTAATCCTTCTGCACCAGCATATAAAAAGGGATTGTTTTTCATATGGTCTTGAATATTGACATCTGCACCTGCCTCAATTAGTACTTTTGCAGTTTTAACGTCATTGTTGTAAGTTGCAATCATTGTAGCAGTTCGTCCATTTGAATCCTGTGCATTAATGTTCGCACCATTCTCAATAAGTTTTCTAACAGTATCCGCTTCTCCTAACTTTGCTGCTTGAAATAGTTGCTCATTCAATGTTTTTTCCCCCTTTTCAAATAAGGCACAACCTTGTAGCAAAAGTGTACAGCCTATTACAACTGCGATTAACTTCCACATAAAGTACAGTGTCCTCCTTTTGCAATTACATACCATCATGTAAAATTATCATTTATTCCTGGGAAATTTCACTCCATTCAATTTTCATTTTTTAGACCTTCGTTCGTCTAAAACCTATATTAAACCTCAAATAAAAACTCCTACTAAACAAATTCTTAACAAAGTATAAATTTTTTAATAATATTTATTTATAGTTAGGTTTTGCTTATATTTTTGTTTATGAACAAAAAAATCGACTGTCTAATTAGACAGCCGAGATGAACTCAAAGACAACTAAAACATTCTTTCCTTCAATTAAATCATTTATTTTTTTATGTAAGCCCACTTATAGGAATTTTTCACCCCATATGGGTGATTGTATACATTTTTCACATAAGATTTTTCCAAATAAGCTACACCATTCTGATACATAGGTGAAATAGCTGCATCCTTTTCTAGCAATTGCTTTTCAGCCTCTGCTAAAGCTTTCCATCGTGATTTTGGATCTTGAAGAAGCGTCGTTTTTGCTTTTGTGATCAATTCGTCATACTTAGGATTTGAATACGCTATGTTATTGTTTGTTATCCATTTATCCAAAAATGTCATCGGATCTGGATAATCAGGTCCCCATCCTGCAAGAGACATATCGTACTGAAGATTATCTTCGAGTGCAAATTTAGGTTGTGCAGGTTGCATCTTGATGTTCACTGTTAAACCAGGAAGATTCTTTTCAAGTTCAAACTTCAAATATTGAGAAATTTTCTTATTACTATCGTCTTCTGCGATCAAAAGCTCTATAGCAACAGTTTGTTTACCAAGCTCCTGTTTTGCCTTTTCCCAATATACCTTTGCTTTTTCAATATTCGTTTTATTGAAATCTCCTGTTGTATCATCGAAATCTTGCCCATCTGGACCATATGCCAAATTTTTAGCGACAAAGTAGTAAGCTGGTGTTGAACCGTTATTTAAGAGTACGTCTGTAATCTCTTTTTTGTTGTAGCCCATATCAATTGCTTTACGCGCATTCACATTTTTTAAAATGGAATTTTTGTTATTTAGCTTTAAATAAATAAGTCTTCCTTCTTGCGCTGTTTTAAATTCTTTATCGCTTTTATACTTGTCTACAAATTCAGCAGTTAGACTTACCCGATCAATTGCTCCTGTCTGATATAGATTGATAGCTGTGGCACTATCTTTCGCAATATTAAAATTGATTTCATCTAGTTTTACTGTATTTTTATCCCAATATTCTGGGTTTTTCACAAGTTTAAAGCTTTGTTCATGCTTCCATTCACTCATTTTGAATGGGCCGTCATAAACGACTGAGTTTGCTTCCATTCCGTAATTCTTGCCCTGCTGCTCTACAACTTTTTTATCCTGAGGCATGAATGGGGCAAGTGTTGTCAAACTCAGAAAATACGGAACTGGATTATCAAGTTGTACTTCTAGCGTATGATCATCGATCGCCTTTACGCCCAATTGGTCTACAGGAAGTTGCTTTTCATTTATCTTCTTTGCGTTCTTTACATCATACATGATGTAGGCATATTGTGAAGCAGTTGCTGGATCTAATGTGCGTTTCCATCCATATTCAAAGTCATGCGCTGTCACTAGATCCCCGTTCGACCATAATGCATCTCGCAGTTTAAATACATATGTCTTTTTGTCTTTACTTACCGTATAGGATTTTGCAATTCCTTGTACTGGTTGGCTGTCTTTTCCTTGTCTGAATAAGCCCTCCATCACATTGTTTAGCACACTAAGAGTAGTAGAGTCTTCCACAAGGGAGGAATCCATTGATGAAAGCTCAGATGTTTCAACTAAACGAAGCGCTTGTTTATCATGTGATTTACTTAAGCTCTCGACCGTTGTTGCCTTATCTTTTTGAGTTGCACATCCAGAAAGTACAATACCCATGCTAAGTAGTATAGCTGTTAACTGTTTGGTTTGTTGATTCACTGAAAACTTCCTCCTTACATCCATATAATATTCTGTATAATTATTATAATATTCTGTATATTGAACGTATTACCTCTTTAAATATTCAATTTATCGAACAAATCGAACGAAGTGCCTACTCAAGATTCTGCAACTAGTTATTACTCAAAAGATTACAAGCTGCTTGCAGGAACATGTTAACGCCAATAACAAGAGATTCTTCATCAATAGTAAATCTTGGATGATGATGTGGATACGTACTTTCACTTTCCTCTGCTCCTGAACCAATTTTAAAGAAACACCCATCTGCTTTTTGTAAAAATGCAGAAAAGTCTTCTCCACCCATAGATGGTTTGATATATTCAACAGACTCACTTCCGTATACCTCAATTGCTGTTTGTTCCAGTACTTTTGTGACTGCATCGTGATTGATAACCGGTCTGTACCCATATCGGTAATGACAGGAATAATTTGCTCCATGGGCTTCGCAAATCCCTTTTACAATTTGCTCAATTCGTTCTTTGGCATCGTGTCGCAATTTTTCGTCAAAGCAACGCACTGTACCAACAATTTCAGCAGTATCAGGTATGATATTATCAGCTGTTCCTGCATGAAATTGAGTAACAGACAGGACCCTTTGTGAAAATGCATCTGTTGTCCGCGAAACAATATGCTGCAAATTTGTTATAATTTGCGCACCAATTGCGATGCTGTCCACAGTATCTTCAGGATGCGCGGCATGTCCACCTTTGCCTTTGATTATGATATGAAACGCATCAGGGGCTGCCATCATCGGACCGTATACGATCCCGATTTTCCCGACTTCCAAGCCAGACATGAGATGCAAGCCAATTACGAAATCAACACCATTCATTACTCCAGCTTGCACCATTTCCTCGCCTCCACCTGGAAATTGTTCTTCAGCATGTTGGAACAGGAAACGAATTTCTCCATTAATTTCATTTTTATGTTTTGCTAAAATTTCAGCCGCTCCAAGTAAAATCGCCGTGTGACCATCATGACCACAGGCGTGCATTACGCCAGGTACAGTAGAAGCAAAATCAAAGCTGTTTTCTTCAACAATCGGAAGAGCATCCATATCGGCACGGATTGCCAGTGTTTTTCCAGGCTTTCCACCGACTAGTCTAGCCAACACGCTAAATTCGGTCGGACGCGAGATCTCTAAATTTCCGAATGAACTCAACATATCAAATACAAATTGTGAGGTTTTTTCTTCTTGAAACGAAAGCTCTGGATATTTATGCAGGTGTCTTCTCCATTGCACTAGCTTATCTTTTGAAATCTCAGTTTTAAATATTACATTTTCTAAGGATTTCACTTCAACATCTCCCTTGCTTATTTTCAATTGTTAAATTCTCTTTCGTACAGATAATCCCCTCCTAATATATATATTATATTTCTTAATAAAAACTAACTTAGATGAGGAAATTGCTACTAAAGATAGAATATATATAAGGTGGCATTCAAATTGGAGGGAAAAAAATGCGAAAACCGAATGGATTGAATTTAGGTGATACAGTGATGATTATTGCTCCATCAAGCCCGCCGAATATTGACAATGTGATGAAGATGAAGTCAAAAATAGAAAAAGCAGGCCTGCATGTTTTGATTGGTAAAGGAGTGACAGAAAAGCGTGGCTATCTAGCAGGAAGTGATGAAAACAAAGTATCGGACTTACATGTTGCCTTTTCTAACCCTGAAGTAAAAGCAGTACTTTGCGCAACCGGAGGATATGGAAGCGGCAGATTGCTACAAGACATAGATTTTGAACTCATTAAAAACAACCCTAAAATCTTTTGGGGATACAGTGACATTACAGCCCTTCATATTGCTTTTCAACAAAAAGCTAATTTAGTGACTTTCCACGGACCTATGATACAAGAATGCGGCGCAGATCAAGTTCCACCAGAGACAATCGCTTCTTTCAAGCAATTATTAGAACCTCTTTGTTTCAACTTCACAGCTTCTGAAAAAAATACATACCCTGCTTTTTCACATTCTGTCACTGCCCCGATGACTGGAGGCAATCTAACGGTATTAACAAGCACGATCGGTACACCGTATGAGGTGGACACACAAGGAAAGATTTTATTTATTGAAGACATACAAGAAGAACCTTACCGAATTGATCGCATGATTAATCAATTGCGTTTGGCAAAGAAGTTTGATGATTGTGTTGGAGTTATCTTTGGAGACTTTAATGATTGTGGACCGCAAAAACGCCAAGCATCCCTGACAATACCGGAAATAGTGTATGATCATATTGTCCCGTTTGGATTGCCAATTCTTAGCGGATTCCCGATTGGTCACTGTTCTCCAAATTATGGAGTACCATTTGGAGTCCCTGTTACAATGAACGGAGCAGACCAAACTTTATCATTTGATCCTGGAATACACAAATAGAGATGGTATGTAACAATATTTACTAATCAATTATTGTCCTATTCTTATAGAACTGATTTCTAGATCAAGAGCTGCTGATAGAAAGAAATTTTCAAAATCAATAATCTTCTAAATAAAAAACCGTCACTTAGTGGCGGTTTTAAACTGTTCGTTATACATTAAATCGATATCCCGCTCCCCAAACTGTCTCTAAGAATTTTGGGTTTGCAGGGTCTCTTTCTATTTTTTCACGTAATCTACTAATATGAACCGTCACAGTTGAAACGTCTGCTGCTGACTCGAGTCCCCAAACCTTTTCATAAAGCTGTTCTTTACTTAATACTTGATTAGGGTTCATCACAAAAAACACCATCAAATCAAATTCCTTTGTCGTAAATGGTACTTCTTTTTCGTTAATAAAAATTTTACGAGCTGAGCGGTCAATTGATATACCATGAACAAAAATTATTTTTGAAACATTATTATTTCCTGCAAGTCGATCATATCGTGATAAATGCGCTTTTACTCTTGCAACTAATTCACTTGGACTAAACGGCTTTGATATATAATCGTCCGCTCCTAAACCAAGCCCTCTAATTTTATCAATATCCTCTTTCTTAGCAGAGACAAATAGTATAGGAATATTTTTTACTGCACGTAGTTCTTTGCAAATTTCAAAACCATTTTTTCCTGGAAGCATAATATCCAAGATGATTAAATCATAATTTCCGTTTAGAGCATGCTGGAGACCTTCATCTCCATTATGCTGAATATCTACACGAAAATCATTTATTTCTAAATAATCTCTTTGCAATTCTGCAATACTTACATCATCTTCAATTAGTAATATGTCTTTCACTTTTTCTCACCTTTCTTTAAGGAGAAGAATATACTTGTCCCTTTACCAAACTCACTTGAAGCCCAGATTTTCCCTCCATGCTCTTCAATAATCTGTTTTGCGATTGCAAGTCCTAAACCGCTACCGCCAGTTTGAGAATTTCTTGATTGTTCTGCACGGTAAAAACGTTCAAAAATAAATGGTAATGCATCCGAATCGATTCCTTGGCCATTATCTGTAACTTTTACAATCACTTCATTCAATTCTTCCTCAAGTAAAATTGAAATTTTCTTTTCTTCTTTGTTCATATATTTCACACAATTACTGATTAAGTTTGACAATACTCTTTTTAATTTCTCTCGGTCTGCTGTCACATTAATTGATTTATTCAAAAGAATGAATTCTATATTGATACCTTGATGAAATAAATCCAAATAAATTTCATCTACGTAGTTTCCTACATATTTATTAATCTCGACAGTTTCAAAATGAAACGGTTCTTTTTTTAGATCCAGTTTAGAAAATAAGAATAATTCATCAATCAATGAATCCATATCCTTCGCTTTCGAATAGACAGTCGATAAATACTTATCCATTTTCTCAGGTGTATTTGCAACACCATCCTTAATCCCTTCCACATATCCAATAATTGAAGTTATCGGTGTTTTTAAATCATGTGAAATATTCGACAAAAGCTCCTTACGATTTTCCTCATATTGAATTTGGAGATTGATTGACTCTTTTAATTTTATCCTCATTTCCTCAAACGCCTTATTTAATTCACCAATTTCATCAGTAGAATTCGTAACAATTTCAAAATTCAAATCACCAATTTTAATTTTTTCCGCACCTTTTTTAAGTTTAGAGATTGGTTTAATGATGCTTCGGGAAACTAAATAATTTAACATACCTATAATGATGATAAATAATAAAAGCAATAACCCTATTAATATTGGAAACAAATTTCGTATAACCTCTGTATATGAACTTGCCTTCTTTAAGACGAAAATGCTCCCTTGACTTTGATCTGGGAAATAAAAATCAAATTTGACATAAGTAAAAAATACATCATTTATTTTTATCGTATCGCGAGTATTAATATTCGTCTCCTCAAACCCAGGCAGAGCTTGTACCAACCTTTTTTCATCAAGCGATTGTGAAGCATACTCAATATTTTTTCCTTTTCGAACAACAATACCTATATTTTTATGCTCAATCCTCTTAATCTCTTGCTTATTTAATAATTGATTTGGATTATGCTTAGCAAGAAGCTTCAAATCAAGAAACACACTTTCTTCAACTGTAGTCAAAGGTTTTTGAACATAAGTCTTTTTATAAAGTCCTTCTACTGACTTTACATCCCCTGTTATCGCAAAAATAATTAAAAAACCTGCTGCCAATAATAATGTGAACGAAAAAAGGATCACCCCAACATATGACAACAGAAACCTCATTTTAATTGACATTTCTTTCACTCACTCACTTGGTATTAAAATTTTATAGCGATCATTGTTTATTCTTAGCATAACATTTAGCTTCGTAAACTCCTCAATTTAGAATAAATGATCAATTTCTTTAGAAATTAAGTGAACTATATCATATAAATCTTAAAAAAGTGTAACATTTTTATGAAATAAGTCTAAACAAATCCTTTAAGTAAAGTTTAGTTAAATCGAAAAGAGATTACCTTATTTAAAATAGCCCTTTTCTAACCTTGGACAGAAAAAGTCATCAAACCTTCAAATTATTAGGATTATTAATATGTAATAATAGATTGAAAGGACGTGAAATATGAAAAATTTAAAAGAACGAATTGAATCAAATCATTTGAGGATTTACAGGAGTTTGCATGTTAGGAATGGGATATCAGATGAGGATATCACATACTTATCCTTTTTAGAAAAAGGGTACGAAGGTGAAAAGAAATTTGATGCATGGACGTCGGAATTGTCAGATAATTGGCTTTTTTTAAATGATTTATCATTCGAATGTAACAAATCAGAATTCCAAATTGATTCGATTGGAATAACTGGAGAATCGATCTATTTATTTGAAATAAAGAATTACACTGGAGATTATTTTATGGAAGAAGATAGATGGTATACAAACCCAAAGTCCGAAATAAAAAACCCCTACGACCAACTTAAAAGAACCGAATCCATGTTTCAAAAATTACTATCTGACCACAAGATTCATTTCAAAATTAAACCATATCTAGTTTTTGTTAACCCCGAATTCTTTTTATATCATGCCCCTATGAATCTACCTATTATTTTCCCATCACAATTAAACCGCTTCATAAACCAATTAAACATGCAACATTTCAACTTAAATGCGAACCATTTTAGATTGGCCGAATTATTATTATCACTACATAAAACGGAGTCGAAGTACACGCACTATCCGGATTATTATTATGATCGGCTGGTGAAGGGGATTATTTGTGCTAACTGTAGTACGTTTATCACGGTGATAAAAAAAAGGAAACTAATTTGTCAAACCTGTAGCCATGTGGAAGATTTGCAACTAGGCATTTTAAGAAGTGTTGAAGAACTTAAATTGCTCTTTCCTGATCGAAAAATTACCACTAATGAGGTTTATGAGTGGTGTAAAATTTACAAAGCAAAAAAAGGTATTTGGAAAATCCTTCATGATAATTTAAAAATAAATGGTCATGGGAGATTTAGCTATTTTGATTAAATGATTTAATGAAATACATTATGGATATGTGAATTTCATTTTCTCACTATTGTATCTACTCATGGACTAACCATGAGTAGGTTTTTTTTGTTTATTTACTCATACCTCCTTTATAAGTTAAGATTTCTCGGTTTCTTCTCACCTTTTTAACTCATGACCCCTTCATGAGTTAAGAATTCTCTTTTTCTGCACTCTTTTTTAACTCATACCCCCTTCATGAGTTAAGAATCATCGTTTTCTTATCACTTTTTTAACTCATACCCCCTTCATGAGTTAAGAATTCTCTTTTTCTTCCATCTTTTTTAACTCATGACCCCTTCATGAGTTAAAATTTCTCTTATTCTTATCACTTTTTTAACCCATGACCCCTTCATGAGTTAAGAATCATCGGTTTCTTATCACTTTTTTAACTCATTGCCCCTTCATGAGATAAGAACTCTCTTATTCTAGCTTCTTTTTTAACTCATAACCCCCTCATGAATTAAGAATCCTCTTACTCCAGCTTCTTTTTTAACTCATAACCCCCTCATGAGTTAAGAACCCTCGTTTTTCCCCTACTGCTTAACTCCTCCATAGTTAAAACTCTCTTATTCTACTCTTTTTCTTAAGTCACCCACTCACCCTCAAAATCCACTCCCCCCCTAAAACAACACAAAAAAACCACCAGCATAAAGCCGACGGCCAATTCAAATCATCTAAACAAAATTCACCCTAATGGTTTAATATAATCGTCAATCGTTTTCCCTTTGTATTTTGTAACGGGTTTGATAATTTCTGTTGAATCAGGGTTTACAATTAGATAGTTTCTTTTTACATAATCAAGATCTTTGTAGTCTACAATGCCATCGAAATTGATGTCTGCACTTCGTTTGTTTGTTCCTAAGTATGTTTCAATATAAATCACATCCATCAGGTCAATTACATTATCTTGATTTACATCTCCAGCTCTCATTGTAGCATAGTAGAAATATTTTAATTTTCCGGCATCCATTAAATCATATGAATCTACTAATTCGTCAACTTTTATATGTCTTACGAAATGTCCAGGTATTTTGATATAGATTTCATATGATTGATCAATTAATGGAAGATTTGGTACTGAGAATCTAGCCGCGCTGTTGATGGTTGCATCATAACGTTTTCCGTCTTTGCCTCCGATGAGATACACTTCTGCACCGACTTTTGAATAATCTTTATTTGTATCTAACCAAATTGAATTGCTAGGAACAAAACCGTCTGGTAGGAAGCCGCCTTCAAGAATTGAATATGATGGAATAATGTTAACGCCTTGTCCAAATTTATTGTTAATTGTCATTTGTGGTTGACCTAATATATTAGCTTTTGCCGTTTGGAAGCCTAATTGTTGAACCCATTTTGTGTATACGCTTGGTTTATCTTTTACTTTTAACGTAATGGTAACTACTGGCATATTCGAGTTGATTCCAGCTGCAGGTGTAGATCCATCTAAGGTTGTAGTTAATTTAAGCCAATTGTTTGACGTATCAGTTTTTTGATCTTGAGCTGTTAGATTAGCAGTTAGCCCCATAGACTTTGCAGCATTTACGTAATCGCTACTTAATTCAGTTCCTTGGTATTCAAATACATCTTTAGGATAAGTAAGTGTAAATTCTCCACCCATTAAGTTTTTAATGTTATGTTCACTTAATGTTACCTTTACAGTATCACCGTATTTTGCGTCAAACTTGTCAGTTACTAACTTAATGTAAGGTTGTCCTTTTTTAACCAATGTGTATGTTTGGTTTGGATGATTTTGTATACCGTTTGTAGCTATATCTTGTCCAAGTAGAGTCATAGTTGAGAAATTTTTCTCTGCTTGAATTGTTCTTGTGTATTGAAAGTTCCCTTTACTATCAACAACTAATGGTACATTACCAATAGGATTTTGAGCACCAGTTACTTTTACTGTATTTTGTGATTGGTCAATGTTACCACCGTTTTTGTTAACTTGATCAATGCTTGCATCTGAAATATTTCCACTAATTTTTAGACCACTATCATCAACTTCGTAAACTCCACCAGGTATATTCATTTTCATTGTTGGTAGTGTATTATCAATAATAATTTGCTCCGACTTTTTGAATACGATTCCTTTTTCGTTGATTCCTACAATTTCTATTTCATATCTTCCTGGTGATGCAAGTGCTCTCGTAATATGAACAGGTTGCTTTGCATTTCCTGTAAACGGGAAGTAAAGTCCATTAAATCCGCCATCTAAACCATATGTCATACCTTCATTAAATCCACCATCAAATGCATCGATCAGTCCTAATTCTTCACCAGTATCTGCATTCTTTAATACTACGTCTACTGTTTCCATACGACTGTTTAAATTAAATGCAATTCCAGTAGAGCCAGAGATTGGAAATGGTAAATCTCTTCTTGTATTAAAGGCTTTTGTTGTAAGTAAAACTTCATTAATTCCTTGCTTCATTTTATTTAATCCAAAAGGAATTTGGTATACTTCACTGCTATCTTCTTTATTTGTAAAAGTAATATACCCTTCATAAATTCCTAATTCAGCTGTTTGTGGAACAGTAAGAATAGGTTTAATTTTTGAAATATCATTCGCTTTTGCTTTTACTTTGGTTGGCAAATCTAGTGAGATTCCGTTCTTTGTTGCATCCTTATCATAACTATCAATATTATTAAATTGAACGTTTACATCAAATACTTTATCTTTGTTTGAATGATTTGTAATTTCAATCGTCTTTTTATCTGTATAATCTTCGTCCGTTGAAATAATCGCTCCATAGCTTAAATCACCAGCGTTTTCTTGGATCATCATTTTTTTACCATTTTCATCAAGCGTTGGAGCCTTATCTTTCACATCAATTTGAATTGAGGAATGTACTGCCTCATCTGCATCAATTCTTCCTGATCCTTCTTCAAATACACTATATGATCCATTTAAAGGATCTGCCGTATTCATTAAAGCAAGCTTAACTTGTTCAGGAGTATAGTCAGGATGTGCTTGTAATATTAAAGCAGCAGATCCTGTAACATGTGGTGCAGCCATTGAGGTTCCATCAAAACGTGCATATGCATGTTCATAGTCATCTTTATGTGCTACTCCATTATAATAAGCAGGGATTGAAGAAAATACTGCCACACCCGGTGCGGTCACTTCAGGTTTTATATCATAGTATCTTCTCGCTGGTCCTCTTGAACTAAAGTCAGCCAATTTATCCCCTTCAGTATCATAAGATCCAAAATCATTCATTGTTAGATTTACTTCACCTTTTGATAACATACTAACAAGTTTTGTACCTTGATCATTTGGAATACTAAAAGTTGGGATAAAGTCAAAATTATTTCCGAAGTAATAAGGAATATAAGTTTCACCATTAATATTATTGAACATGATCACAGCCTTTGCACCTTTTGCTTTTGCATTTTGAATTTTTACATTTAACGTTAAATCGCCACGCTCCATTAAAACAATCTTGTCCTTCACATTTTTACCAGTATAATCTGCAACTTGACCCTTACCAACAAAAACAACAGGAAGGCTAGTCCCTTTCAAAGTATTTAAATTAGAATAATCTGTACCCATCAATCTCATATTATCTAATTTAGTTGTTTCAGTTGTTGAAGTTGCGACTGCATTACTAGTTTGGACTGTTATTGGAGAACTGTTTGCGCCAACTGTAATACCAAGTGCTGATGAAGCAGGGCTACCAATCGTATATTGATTAGGTCCAGCATTTCCTGCAGCAAGTACACAAACTGTTCCAGCTAAAGTTGCATTATTGATTGCAACGGCTAAAGGATCCAGCGGGTTGGCAACAGGGGCACCTAATGAAAGATTAATGACATCCATCTTATCTTCTACAGCTTTTTCGATTCCGGCCAGAATTGTATCTGTTGATCCACTACCATATGGTCCAAGAACTTTATAACCATAAAGTTCAACTTCTGGAGCTACACCAGTAATAGCGTAATCTGATTTATTTTTACCCGTTCCAGCGATAATTCCAGATACGTGAGTACCATGGGCTGTATACCAAGGTTCACCTGAAGTTGGATTTAATTCAGGTTGGCCTGATTTTTTCCAGTCATCATATGTAGATTCCATCGGGTCTGAATCGTTGTTTACAAAATCATAACCACCCTTATAAACATCTTTTAGGTCAGGGTGAGTATAATCGATACCTGTATCAATGACCCCTATTTTAATACCTTTTCCAGTAATTCCTTCTTTGTGAAGCTTCTCCGCACCAATTTGTTCGATATTATTTAATTTTATCGATGAATTATTAGTTGGTTCACCATTTTGTTCTACAAATGGTTCAACTGTAACATTCTTATCTTCATAAACTGCATTTACCGTATCTAATGTTAATAGCTCTTTTACTTCATTAGCTGGTAACGTCATTGCAACACCATTAAAAATATTTTTGTATTCTCTATTAACACCAATATTTTTTAATTTTTTATTATCTTTTAACTGTTGTTTGAATTTTAAATGTGATTCCTCTACTTTATCCCTTGATTCATTAATAGAAGCTTTAAGTCCGCTATTTTGATTGATTTTAAAATCAATTTCCGATGGAGCTTGTTTAAACTGAACAATTACTTTTAAAGGAGTATCCGCATTTAAATCTACATCAGGTGAGATTTTTAGACCTTCTGAATTATTATTCTCTTGCATGCTGTGAATCATTTCCCGATCAGAGTTTGAAATATTCTTAATGTAACTATCAATATCTTTTATGCTAGTGTTTGAACTTGTTCCGTTTGACACAGCGAATATTTTGTGTCCAGGAATACTAGCGGAAAATAAACTTGAGGTAATTACCCCAGCAGTCATTACTTTGACAATTTTTATATTACTACTCTTCTTCATCAGCTTTCCCCTTTTTCTTATAATTCTGAAAAATCTTACAATTATTATTATAATCTGACAAATTCCTTAAGTGTATTGGGGGAATTTCAGGAAAAAATAATCTTCATTTTTCAACAAAAATTACAATTGTTACCAACTGTTTTTGTTATAACTAAAAGTAAATCTCCCAAATTAAACATATTTCAAAAGTCGAAAATTAACCTTTTATACTAATCTATTTAGCAACTAGTTTAAGTTTTCAACTAAGTTTTAATCATTTTCAATTTGACATTTTTATGAAAACAAAAAGCTTAAATAATATCAAAAAAAGATGATTTTTGTTGGTTTTTGCAAGTTTTTTTCTAGTTAAAAAATGTCTGATTTTAGAGATTCAATTCAAAATTTAAGATTTTTGATAAAAATTAATTTACTATTTTTAGAATTTCGTTGGATTCTGCCAATCATTTATCTCCGAAGTCGTCAGAGTATTTAAATTAATAGACAACAAGATTTAATAAAAATAAAAAAGCCACCAGAAATAAATCTGGTGGTAAAAAATTTCAAACATTAGTTAAGGTCCAACACTTTTAAAATATCGTCCAATTTTAGTCCTTTATATTTTGTTACTGTTTTTTTGAATCGTAATGTCTGTGTTTAGTAATAAATAGTTATCCTTTACATACTCAAATATCATTTGAATCAACTTTACCATCATAATTAATATCAACAGTAATGATCAATAATTTTACTTGAGGTCTTTAACTGAATCTAATTAGTTCGTTTCTTCCACTAATTCAGTTACATCATTATTAATTGCTTTTTCAATTTTTATCTCTTCCTTAATTGCTTTTTCTTCTTCAATTGTATCTGCTTCCTCTAACATTTCTTCAAAATTATCAGATGGTCTTATATATGATTCACTGTTTTTATCATATTCAAATTTTGATTGATAAACTGCAATAAATTCGTAAAAATCAAAGCCTGTATTAAAATAAGTCTCGCTTGTTAAAAATGCAACAAACTCATCACCTTTTACTGATGGTCTATGTCCGTCTGGAATGATGAAAAAGATTTCATCTAAATCCTCTTTTGTTAAATTTGGAAATTTATTTTCCATTCCGCTTTGTTTCTCAGAAATATAGCCACCTTACTCTAATATGGTTATTTTTTTTCCTACTAATGAAGAATCTCCTTTTAATACATTATTAATTTTTAACGATAATTTTGTTAATGGATTACCAATACCAGAATCTTTATCCATGTATACATAATTCTCAGTTGACAAAACAACTCCTTCAACAGCCAATTCCGAATCTTTCATTAGCTGGTTAACATCATTGTACGTTACAGCAAAAGTTAGGTCAGAATTTACAATTTTTACATTGTCCGTAAAATTATGATCATTCTCAGTGGAAGTATCCGCCTTAATGTCCTTTGCTGCTGCAGTAAGAGGTTCATTATCCTTACTTTGACTTTGATCAACCTTAATATTACCTGCTGTTAAAAAGTAAAACGGTATCAAAATTACTAACAATGATTTTATTTTGTTAAACATTATTTTTCTCCTTTTTTTAAAGATAATTGTTAGAATGAAAATGAATTCTACTAAATATTACTAAAAATTATTATTTTTTGGATTGAAGTAATGTGTCAAAAATACGAAATTTAGTCTACATCTCCTTCATTGATTTATAGAACTATTTGCATATTTTAATCTTGTTTACTTTTGATATACGAAACATATTAAGAGAAAAATGCATCTGGATTCTTACTGGGATATCAAAAATTCCTAAACGATCTGGAAGAATGAAGAAAGTTGGGTTTAAGTCGGTTGGCTTATTTAATAGTTTTTTTGTAAAATCGACAAAAAAAGAGACCAAACAAATTGGTCTCCAAAATTACTTAAGTAATCTTTTTAAAATTTTCCCAGTACTATTTTTAGGCAGTTCTTTTATAAAACAAATCTGCTTAGGTACTTTGTAATATACTAATGATTTTCTACAAAAATCAATTATCTCAGCTTCTGATACCGAATCATTTGACACGACTAAATAAGCGCATACACTTTCACCAATTAGCTGATCAGGTTTTCCGACTACCGCTGCTTCGATGATACAAGGATGTTCATATAGACGTTCTTCGATTTCTCTAGGGTAAACATTATATCCATTCGTAATAATGACATCTTTTTTTCGGTCCAATAAGAATAGATAGCCGTCCTCATCTTTTTTACCAAGATCACCTGTTTTAAACCATCCGTTAATAAATGCTTTTTCAGTTGCTTCTATATTATTTAAATAACCGCTCATTACATTTGGACCGGTGGCAACAACTTCTCCAACTTCACCGGTTGGAACTTCTTCACCATTTTCATTAAATATTTTTGTCTGAACACTTGGTAAATCAAGTCCTACGGAACCAGGTTTACAAATTCCACGATACGGATTGAATGTTAGTACTGGTGCAGTTTCAGAAAGCCCATAGCCTTCTACTATTAATAGATTGTATTTTTCTTGAATAGATTGTAATAACTCGATTGGTATCGATGCCCCACCAGATATACAAGCTCTCAAACTATTAAAGTCATTTGAAGTAGCCGTTTTTAATTGATGTAAATAATTATAAATCGTTGGTACTGCAGCAATTAAGGTAGCTTTTTCTTTTTTTATTACTTCAACTAATTCAGTTGGATTAAATTTTGGAATAATGATTGTTGATGCGCCATTTAATAAAATCATATTGACACACAAAGTTAAGCAAAATGAATGAAACATAGGAAGGACGGCAACCATTTGATCATTTTCTCTTAATTCAATTAACTTAGAAAAATCATTAGCATTTTCAATTAAGTTAACGTGTGACAACATTGCGCCTTTTGGATTTCCGGTTGTTCCTGACGTATATAAAATAACAGCCGTATCGTCTTGTTGAATTTCAATTTCTTCAATGTTATTTCTTATTTTCTGAAGGGGTTGTATTTCATCTATTAATAAAATATTTAATAATGAAGTACAATCAATTATAAGATTTTTTAGTTTTTCTTTCTGTTCGCTAGTAGCGATCACTAGTTTAGTCGAAGAATCGTTTAATATATATTTAATTTCACTTTCCGTAAAGGCTGGATTTAATGGAATAACAATCGCACCTAGCTTTAATATCGCTAAATACGTTTGAATAAACTCAGGAGAATTTCCTAGTAATATTGCAATTTTATCTCCCTTTTCAATCTTATTCTCAATTAAAATTTGAGCTAGATTTTCACAAGTTGAAATGAGATCTTCGTAATTCGTTTTATTTCCATTGTAGCTATAAGCTGAGTTTTTGCTTTTATTGTTCGCTACTTCTTTAATTAGCCCATATATATTCATTCTTTATCAATCCTCAGTTAATTTGGTGTAATTATTCTTATAAAATACAAAAGGTAGAAAGAAAACTTTCTAACCTTTCGTAAATTTTTTCATTTAATTGAAATGAAAGTACCGACTTTAGTCCCGATTTCACTATTAGTCTATCAAACAAATTAATCTTAATGATATAATTTTAATACTACATCATAATATCATAATTTGCGAGAAGGTGATAATGAATGGCACAACCTATTATCAATAGTAAAACGAAAAAGTCGTTAACAAGAGTTGGAGTTGTAATCGCATTAATTGGAACTAAATTAAAGCTAATTTTACCACTATTAAAAGCTGCAAAATTTTTATCATTTTTAAGCATGATTTTGTATCTATTTGTTTATGGATTTACATTTGGATGGTATTTTGCATTCGCCCTTCTTTATTTATTAATTTGTCACGAGGGTGGGCATTTAATTGCTGCAAAACAAAAGGGGCTTCCAACTTCACCAGCATTTTTTATTCCATTTGTTGGAGCTGTCATCTCACTAAAAGAGATGCCAAAAGATGCTGTTACAGAATCTTACGTAGCATTCGGTGGGCCGTTTTTAGGGTTAATTTCAGTACTTCCAGCAATTCCACTATATCATTACACACATAATGAGTTTTTTGGTTTAGTCATTGCCTTAGGCTGTCTATTAAATTTATTTAACTTAATTCCGATTTCTCCTTTAGATGGTGGCAGAATATTAAGCGTATTACCTCCAATCTTTTGGTTTATCGGTATTATGATGATGTTAGTGTATATATTTTATCAGCCTAATTTTATCGCTTTTTACATTATCATTTTAGGTATTAGTACCTTTATCAAAAGAATTAGAGAAGCTTATCAGTTAAAGGTCATAAAAGAAAAAATAAAATTATATGAACATACGATTAAACAGTTTCAATTTCGCATTTTAAATGATTACACTGATCGTACATATACAAAACGATTCTTTATCCCATTTTTTGAGGATCAAAAGAAACTAGAGTTAGAAATTCATAAAGAACGTTTGGAAATTAATTACATCGTTCGTACAGTTCGAGCACGTTTATTTGAACAAGACTTAGACGTTCGAAGCTATATCGAAGAAAAAATACAAGAAATTAGACAAAGAAAAATTGCGCCTTTATTGAAGCAACAAGAAACATTAGAAACTTACTATGTTTCTAGCAATCGTAAAAAATGGCAAATTTTCATTGCTTATATCGTTTTAGCAGGCAGTTTAGCTTTACTTGGATTTTGGAGTTTCGGACTAATTGAGCATGTTTTAGGAAAATAGAAGAAGAACCTATTTTGAATTTTTCAAGATAGGTTCTTCTTTTTCTATAGGAAAATGTTTTCTTTCTTATAAACTTTTTGTGACATAACTTTGAAGAAAATACCAGAGTTCCAGAGGAAGTGTTTAATTTAGTTACGTTTATGTTAAAAAAATTCCCTATGTAATTGCTTAAAAATATTTATAGCATTAAAAAAGTTTTCATTATAAGTTCCCTCATCTTCTAAACTCCAGCATGTTGATAATACCGCATGTGAATAGCCCCAAAGTAGCAATCTTTCTTTATTTAGATTCAATTCGTTTACAAGTAGATCAATACGTTTTTCTAGAGTTGTTGAAATACCTTTCCCTTCTAAGTTGTTCAATAAAAACTGGATGAGGTCATATTCTCTTTCACCAATTAAACCTTTTGGGTCGATTACTTTCCATGAATCTTCTCCAGCATTTAATAGATTGTAGTGGTGTAAGTCTCCGTGAAGTAAGTATTGCGTTGATTGAGAACTATTCATTTCTTTAAAAGTCGAAAATGCGTCTAATAGTAATTCTTTTGAAATAGGACCTAAGCCATTAGGGAATTTCTCAACAATTCGGCTAAAGCTTTTTTCTCTGTTGAAGATCGTAGGTAGTTTACTAGATGTAGATGGTTTTTTCCAAAGATTTTTCATAACCTTAACTGCTATTTGCATTTCTAATTCTTCATTTTCGATCGAAGCAAGTGTATTGCCAGGCAGTAGTCTTTCTAAAATTAAGATTCCTTCTTTAAGATCGTAATCAATGACTTTTACAAAATCAGCGTCTTTTAATTCATATAACGCTTCGATTTCATCGTTAAATTCTTCATTTGGGACCGCTAACTTGATTACTGCATTTTTATTCCCTTCGATGATAATAGGAGCGACAAAATTATAAGATAATGCAAAGGGAGATAAAATTTTCATATTCCATCGATTTTCACATTTATGACATAAGTCTTCGAAATTCTCTAACCATATTTCCCCTTTTTCCTTATGAATATCTTTAATCGTTTTGATAAACTGCTCTGGTAACGTTATCAACTAATCACTCTTTTCTAAAAATTATAGTTTTTAATAATTATAGTTGTGTGAACAGAGTACAATTTGGATCTAGAAAAGCAAAAAAAGTTGAGTCCTCTTCTCTTTTCTAGTTTTACTTGAGGGACCTCAACTTTTATTATATAAAAAATAACATTAAATAAGTTGTTCTTTTAGTTTGTGCTCTTCAATTAAACGATTATTTTGATACTCACCTTTAACATATTGAATAATTTCTTCTTTAATATTTGGAAATAAAACAATATTTTCTAATTCATTAATTGGAATCCACAATACATCTGTTTGATTTGGATCTGGGTTAATTGGTAAAGTTGGAACTGAACCTTCTTTAATATGACAGCGGAACATTAAACTTAATCCGTGAACTCTATGCCCAGTCATATGCGGAGCATTTTCAGATACAAATACTAAATCTCCAACTTCTACTTCTACGCCTGCTTCTTCAAAAGCCTCTCTTTTTACTGCTTCTATAATTGTCTCACCAGGTTCAGTACCACCGGCAGGTAAATTGTAATGAATCCCGTCCTCATCCGTAAATTGAATTAATAAAACTGAATCATTTTCAACGATTAATGCACAAGCTCTTACTCGAATATGGTACATAAGCCTTCCTCCAATCATAGTGATTATTCCATTATGTTGAAATTTAATTAAACTTTCAATCTATTTTTGCGAATCACTTAAATAGACCTACGCGATAAAGAGGCATCATGGAATAAGTCCATTGATGCCTCCTAGTTATTACTTACTTCTTATTATTTAACATGGCTATTTAGAAAATAGGAAGAAAGTACTTGCTTCATAATTTGAATTGCTTCATCTATTTCTTCGTAAGATAAATTAATTGGTGGTAATAACCTTAAAACATTAGCTCCCGCTGTACCCACGATTAAACCATTCTTTAAAAATTGTTCCACAAGTTGATCAACTGGCCCAGTTAACTCAATACCGACCATTAGGCCTTTACCGCGTATTTCTAAAATTTGTGGAAACTCCTTTTTTATGTCGGTTAATTTATCAAATAAATAGCTTCCTTTTTCTTTTACTTCATTTAAAAACACACCATCGTTTATAATGTTGATTGTTTCAAAAGCTGCCGCCATTGCTAAATAATTTCCGCCAAATGTGGAACCATGAGCACCTGCTGAGAATGTACTCGCTAATTTATTTTTACCAAGCATTGCCCCTACAGGAAAACCATTCCCTAACCCTTTTGCTAGCGTAATAATATCTGGATTTAATGGAGTTTGTTCATAGGCAAACATTGTTCCTGTTCGGCCCACTCCGGTTTGTACTTCATCAACAATGAGTAATAATTCATGTTTTTTACAAAGAGCTTGAACCCCTTCAAAAAAATCATTATTACCAACGATTACACCACCTTCGCCTTGAATTACCTCCAAAATGATTGCTCCAGTATTTTCATTAATTTCATTTTGTAAAGCATTTAAATCATTGTATGGTACATATGTAAAACCATTTAACATTTCACCGTATCCTTCATGAATTTTTGGCTGACCTGTTGCAGCCATTGATCCAAATGTACGACCATGAAAGCTTTGTTTAAAACTAATGATATGAGATTTACTAGTATGTTTTTTTGCTAATTTTATTGCTGCTTCGTTTGCTTCTGTCCCGCTATTACAAAAGAAAGCTAATCCGTCTTTGAAGCTTTTTACTAAAAGTTCTGCAAGTTCCTCTTGTTTTTTTATTGTGAATAAGTTCGAAATATGCCAAATCGAATCAACTTGTTCTTTTAATGCATTTGACACTTTCGAATGACAGTGACCTAAATTACAAACAGCAATTCCACTTAAAAAATCTAAGTACTTGTTATTTTCGTCATCAAACAGATAAGTACCTTTTCCATTAAGAAAATTTATTGGTTTTTTATTATAAGTAGGAAATAATTTACTCACTTAACACAACTCCTTTTGTAAAAACTGTACCGTTAATCATTCCATATTCATTTAAGAAATTTTCACCAACAATAGCAACTGAATTTACATCATTTAATGCATTTATAGCACTCGTAACTTTCGGAATCATACCCCCATAAATTGTTTTATCCTCAATTAACTTTTCAACTTCACTTGCCGTAATTTGCTCAATCAATTTATTTTCTTGATCTAATACTCCTTTTGTATTTGTGATAAAACAAAGTACTTCCGCATTCATTGCTTTAGCGATGCTTTTTGCTGCTTCGTCTGCATTAATATTGTATTTTTGACCAATTTTATCGACGCCAACAGGTGAAATAACTGGTATATAATCATTAGTAAGTAATAAATCTAGCAGATTCGTATTAACACTTTCGATTTCTCCAACCCAACCTAGTTTTCCTTTCTTAAATAATGAGGCTTCTAATAATAGATTGTCACATCCGGAGAGACCAATTGATTTAAGATTAAATTGATTGCAAATAATTGTTAAATCCTTATTTATTTTGCCATTCAGAACATACTCTACGATTTCTAAAACTTCTGTTGAAGTCTTGCGAATCCCGTTTACCATTTCAACTGGGATTGAAAACTTTAATAATAAATTATTGATGAGTGGTCCACCACCGTGAACTAAAATAACCTTTTTTCCACTCATTTTTAATTGATTTATATTTTCAAAGAATGTATTCGATAAGTTATGGATTAAACTACCACCAAGTTTTATGACTACAGTTTCCATTGATCATCCTCCCCTTTATGAGCGATAGCTTGCGTTAATTTTCACATAATCATAAGTTAAGTCGCATCCCCATGCTGTACCAACCGCATCTCCACTGTGTAAATGAACATCAATATATACAATTTCATTTTTTAAAGCTGCTTTTGCTTCTTCTTCATCAAATTCAACTGGTTTGCTACCAAATAATACAGTTACACCATTAATCGAAATGTCAATTTGATTAAATTCTCCTTCAATCCCACTATATCCAATAGCACCGATTATTCTTCCCCAGTTAGCATCTTCGCCATAAACCGCAGTTTTCACTAAATTTGATCCGACAATCGTTTTAGCGATTTTATTAGCGTCTTTTTTATTTGTTGCTCCGTTTACATTTACTTCGATTAGCTTAGTTGCCCCTTCACCATCTCTTGCAATCTTTTTAGCTAAATCCTCACAAACTAGTTGAAATGCTATTGCAAAATTTGCCCAATCTGGATGACTTTTAGTTAATTCTTCATGCTCCACTGCCCCATTTGCCATTACTAAAACCATATCATTTGTTGAAGTATCCCCATCAACTGTAATTTGATTAAATGTTTTATCGGTCACTTCTTTTAGTAAATCCTGTAATTGCACTGAATTAATCGTAGCGTCAGTTGTTACAAAACCAAGCATTGTTGCCATATTCGGGTGAATCATACCAGAGCCCTTAGCAGCTCCCGCAATCGTAACAACCTTTCCGTCAATCATAACTTCATAACAAGTAGTTTTAATGACCGTATCTGTTGTTAAAATGGCATGACCGAAATCTTCACCATCTCCTAACGTGCTACCAAGCGTTAATTGATCAATGCCACTTTTTAATCGATCCATTTTTAAATATTCACCAATTACTCCAGTCGATGCGATTGCGACTAAGTGCTCTGGTAAATTAAGATGCTCTGCACACCAAGCTCTCATTAAATAGGCATCGTCCTCTCCTTTTTTACCTGTACACGCATTTGCACAACCACTATTTACTAAAACAGCTTGAAGCTTATTACTATTTGTAATGCTTTTTTTCGTAACACTTATTGGTGCAGCTGGAAATAAATTCAATGTATATACTGCAGCAACTGATGCTGGTTTCTCTGAATAAATTAAACCTAAATCTTTACGTTTATAACGTAAGCCTGCGTGAACTCCGCTCGCATAAAAACCGTTTGGTGAAGTAATTGTTCCATTAATTTTTTTTATATTTTTTTCTTTAGTAATCAATTTTTATCTCTCCTCAAGGAAATAGTGGTGTAAATTGTAAGCCGGTTTCATCTGGCAAATCTAGCATAATATTCATATTTTGAATCGCTTGACCTGCCGCACCTTTTACTAAGTTATCAATGACTGAAACGGTTGTAATTCGATTTGTACGCTCATCATAAGTCGCATAAATATCGCAAAAATTTGAACCATAAACATCTTTTGTACAAGGTATCCCGTCTCTTACTCTTACAAAATAGGAATCTTCATAGTTTTGGTTATATAAATCTTTTAATTCTTCGTTACTAATTTCACGAGTTGATTCAACATAAATTGTAGACAATATGCCTCTTGTCATTGGAACAAGGTGTGGTGTAAACGAAATAAAATTTTGTGTTGAATCGAGCGTTCCAATAAATTGTTCGATTTCAGGTATATGTTGATGCTCAGTTATTTTATAAGCAGTTAAATTCTCGTTTCGATTCATAAATTGAGTAATTTGATTAGCATTTTTACCAGCTCCAGAAATACCCGATTTAGCATCTACTATGATTGTATTTTTTTTTACAATTCCAGCTTTTAATAATGGTGCAACTCCTAAAAGTGTTGCCGTTGGATAACATCCAGGGTTTGCTATGTTCGTTGATTTTTTTATTGCTTCTCGATTTAGTTCAGATAGACCGTATGTAAATTCATTTGTTTTTGGAAAACAAGGATGTGTATGTTTATACCATTTTTTGTATTGTTCTTCTTTCTTTAATCGAAAATCCCCTGAAAGGTCAATTAATTTCGTTTTCGAATAATCGAGATCTCCTATTAATTCACTACTTACTCCATGGGGTGTTGCAAAAAATAAAATATCATTTTCTGAAACAGATCTATTTTTATCCCACTTTTTTATTGGCCCACTAGTATTCGTAGCCAAATGTGGATAATACGCAGACAAATCATCAGTATAATCTGATGTTGAATAAAAATTCATACCACTAATTTCCGGATGCATTGATAGCAGCCTAATTAGTTCAAGACCACCATAACCGGTTGCTCCCATAATACCGACTTTCATTTTAATATCCCCTTTAACAAAATTATATTACTCATTATAAATATGAATAATTATAAAATCAATTGTATTTTTATAAATATTTGAAAATAAAAAAAGATTAACCATTTTCCATGATTAATCTTTGATTATTTTGTTATTGTATTCTTCCGATATAAAAACAGTACAACTAGATACTTTGTTTATAAATAAAACTCAAATACTTTTGCTATTTTTTCTTTTACTCGATCTTTAAAAGGTAATTTCTTTATATAACTAGGCGTAATTTCAAATGCCTCGTTAAATACATCAGCTAATTCTGGCTCAACTTGTTTTATAAATTTTTGATCATATATATAACAATTCAATTCATCTGTTAAATGAAATGAGCGTGAGTCAAAATTCGTTGTCCCAATCATTAGTACCCGATCATCTATTTTCAGTACTTTCCCATGAAAAATACCTTTTTTAAATCCATATACTTTAATATTGTTTTTCCAAGCCTGTTTTATATATGGTATGGCTGCTTGTTCTACTAATAGCGCATCAGACTTATGTGAATATAATATTTTCACATCAATGCCACTGTTAGCAGCATCTATTAAAGTATTCCATATTACTTTATTATTCGGGATAAAGTATGGAGAGTAGATTGTAATGGAATGCTTTGCTTGTTTAAATAATTTGCTATACTCTTGTTCGATTCCTATTTTAGTATAAGAAACAAATTGATGTTGGCTTTTCCCAATTTTTTTACTAATTACCATCGGAGTAATTTTTTGATCGGAATTTTTTCTCCAATCATGTACAAATTGTTTTTCTAATCCTTCCACACCGCTTCCTTCTAATCTAAGTTGAACATCTTTCCACGGCTTTAATTCTTTTTTTTCATCAATATATTTTTTTCCAATATTGAATCCACCAATATAGCCAATTTCACCATCAATAATCGTCATTCGTCGATGATTTCTATGATTTATTGAAGCAAAAAAGTAAGATAATTGAGGTTTATTAAAATACGTAAAATGTACTCCATGATCAATTAAAGATTTTCGTTCTTTTCGTTCTAATAATATTCCACCAAGTCGATCTACTGCATAATAAACTGGTATTCCTTCATCACTTTTCTTTTTTAAAACATCTAAAAATTCATGAGATATTTGGTCATTAGAAACTGAAAAAAAGTAGATATGTACTTCTTTTTTGGCATTACTTATATCTTTAAATAACTGTTCGTCAAGCTTTTTCCCATTCGTATAAATCGATAAATCACTTTTCCCGATTGGATACGTAATCGGTTTATAAGCAAAAATATTTCTTTTTTGAGCATGTTCCATTTCAATCTCATTTAAAGCAAATAATATAACCAATAATGAAAAGATCAGTACTAAAGCTTTAAATATGAATTTTATTATTTTTTTCATAGTTTCCTCTTACGAATTTGGCATAAGAGTATTTTTTGAAAAAAATGCCTTAAATATCCATATTTATTTTTATTGTGGATAAACTTTTATTAAACTCATACACTTCATAAGTTCAATCAGGGTATTTTTAATTAGTTAATTGAATGTAACCAATTCTGCACTTATTGCTACAAAATGTGACAACTAACAGACAGAGTTTTAATTTTAATAAGATAAATAATTTTAATGGGTAAAATATAAAGGATTGTTAGAAAAATGATAAGAAAGGACGGATAGGATGGAAAATTCAAAAGACAATTCCCAAAAAACGAGCAGTAATTGTCCAAACTGTAATTCAATGAATGATGGCGAATATTCAAATACTAGCAAGGTAATTCAAGATCATTATGAGTATGAGTGCCCAAATTGTGGAAAACCAGACCTTTTTTATAATAAAAAATAATTTAAAACGACTCTTATGAGTCGTTTTCATGTTGTTGAAAAATGAGTTTGTCAATCAAGGAGTAATTTGTATCAATGTAAAGAAAGCTGAATGATGTTGATTTCCACTACAGGATTCTCGCTTTCCATGGGGCGAGACCTGAGCCTCCTCGGCTTGGCTTGCCTGCGGGGTCTCAGCCTTCCCGCATCTCCCATAGGAGTCGAGAACCCCTCCGTTCCAATCAACTTCTTCAAAATAAAAAAGCAAAAATCTTATTGATTATCTTTACTTAGAGAAAAATAGAAATTAAATTCTCGATTATACTGCTAATATCGGTAAATCGTCTACTTATAAACTAGTAATTGAATTTCTTCTTCAAACAATTAACATTTCAATATTTTTTATTCTGAAAAAGATTCATGACTAAGTTTATTGGTATTGCACATACAAATTATCTATTAAAACAAATAAATAATATCATCAAAAAATTACAAATCTACCTCAAATAGTTCGTCTAATAACATTTTAATTATTGACTATTTTATATTTCAAAACTCTGAATACTGAGTCGTTTTTCCTAAATAAACATGGAAAAAGAATTGCTATTTCAGTCCTATTACCGATTAAGAATATATGAAATCATTTATTGAATTAAATATTAAGTGTGGTGTAACTGTAATTTAAAATTTTCAAAGAATTAACGTGTTTCACTTTTGGCAATCGTTAGTTGTTAAAGAAAATCATCATAAATCAAACCGACTTATAAATCGAGTTTATTTTCATTTATGATCGATGTGATAATATGAAGTGAATCCCATTCTCCGCTTGAAAATTTTATAATTGGGTATTTTTTTGGAAATAGTTTATTTCGGATAACTTCAGCTGAATTCCCTTCTTTTTGTAAAGTTAATACTTTGTGTTTAATAGATAATAAATAGTCTAGTTTTCGTTCAAGCGCTACGCGACCATCTTCTACAAACCCTGCATGATTACAAAATACAACTTGAAAATCATACGATAATACTCTCTCTAATGAGTGAATAATTGTAGGAATACTTTCTTCTGCTAATACGACTTTTGTCCTGTCACTTACAAATAAATCTCCTGTAAATAATTGACCTGTTTCCTGATTTAATAAAGCTTTATGATCTAAAGCATGACCAGGTGTATCAATTACTTTCCATGTTGCATTTCTGGATGTAAACGTTTCAGGCATAGCCTTAGCACGAAACGGCTTTCTTCTCCCCCAAAAGAGTTGTCTATATAAAGGATAATCTGCCCGTCGTGAGCAATAATCAATTGTTTTTTCATTTAAATAAATTGGCAGTTTCTTTGTTTTTTCAATATAAGCTGCACAACCTGAATGATCTTCATGAGAATGAGTTATCATTACTTGATCAAAATCTGCTTCATCAATAAAAGATTCGAAATATCTATGTAAGGACTGCGATCCCGTATCAATTAATACCCCATCCACTAAATAACTGTAAACATTTAATGAAATACTTAGAAATTTAACTTCTCCATTCAAGTATGAGACGCCATTTTTCTCTCCTAAGTATGATTTTTTCTTTAAATACATCAGCTTTCATCTCCTAACTATTAAATCAAAAATCATTTTCAACTAGTTATCTATAGTAACGAATTACAATACGTATAAAATTCCGACCACAGTTATCTCATCTTATTTTATTTTTTAAAATATTCTGCATTTTTACTTTATCATAAAAATGAATGAATAACCACTCATTTTTTTATTTGAAACTGCCAAATTCTCAAATAAAAAAAAGCCGTATAAACGACTTGTCATCTCATTGAACTAACACTCCAGGTTAGTGGCATAAGTACATTTTTAATTTATTAATTGAATGAAACCAAATCAGGGCATAGTGCTATAAAATGTGGTAACAATTTCGTGTATTTCTTATTCAATTAACCTTCTAAATTAGTAAAATCAACAATCTCATTTAACAGCTAATTCAGAATCTAAACAAAAAAAGCAGGAAAGCAAGTTCAATCCCTGCTTCTCCAGCTTTTAAAGTTAAGTATTAAATCACTTTGGTTGCATACGAATTGCACCATCTAAGCGGATTACTTCACCGTTTAACATTGGATTTTCAACGATGCTTTTCGCTAAATGTGCGTATTCTGATGGCTTACCTAGACGTGATGGGAATGGAACCATGTTTCCTAATGATTCTCTAGCTTTTTCTGGTAATACATCAAACATTGGTGTTTCAAATATACCAGGAGCGATGCTCATTACTCTGATGCCATATCTTGATAAGTCCCTAGCAATTGGTAATGTCATACCAGCTACAGCGCTCTTTGATGCACCGTAAGCTGCTTGCCCCATTTGGCCATCAAATGCTGCAACTGAAGCAGTGTTAATAATAACACCTCTTTCACCAAATTCATTTGGTTCGTTGTTAATCATTTGTTCAGCTGCTAAACGAATAACGTTAAATGTACCAACTAGGTTTACATTTATGATTTTTTGGAATGATTCTAATGAATGAATTCCTTCTCTTTTAATTACTTTTTCAGCTAAAACAATACCTGCGCAGTTTACTACTGTATTGATTGAACCATATTTAGTTAAAACATTCTTAAGTGAGTTTTTTACGCTTTCCTCTGATGATACATCCGTTTTTTCAAAACAAACATTCTCTTCACCTAATTCAGCTATTAAGCTAGTAGCTCGCTCTTCATTTAAATCGAAAATAGCAGCTTTCCCACCATTTTCTACGATCATTCTAACTGTTCCTGCACCTAAACCTGATGCTCCACCTGTAACGATTGCGATACTTTCACGAATGTTCATTATAAAATCCCCCAATGTTTTGTTAAAATTAATTTAATCTCTCGATAATTGTTGCATTTGCCATACCATGACCCTCACATATCGCTTGTAATCCATAGCGACCGCCTGTTTTTTCTAAGGCGTTACACAATGTAACCATAACTCTTGCACCACTAGCACCAAGTGGGTGACCTAATGCGATCGCTCCACCAAAAATATTTAATTTTTCAAAAGGTACCCCTAGTTCTTTTTGCCATGCTAAAGGTACAGTTGCAAATGCCTCATTTATTTCAAACAAATCGATTTGATCAATTGTTAAACCACATTTTTGCAGAACTTTTTGTGTAGCTTGAATTGGCCCTGTAAGCATTAATTTAGGGTCTGATCCGATCACAGTTCTCCCTATAATTCTAAACTTTGGCTTAAATCCTAATTGATGAGCTTTTTCTTTACTCATTAAAAGTAGTCCTGCTGCACCGTCACTAATTTGACTTGCATTTCCAGCAGTAACCGAACCAGTTTCGATAAATACTGGTTTTAAAGTAGTTAATTTTTCAATTGATGAGTTTTCTCTCGGTCCTTCATCCTTTGTCACTTTAACAAGTTCACCATCTTGATTATGAACAGAAACCGCAACAATTTCGTCTTCAAAGTAGCCTTGCTTCATCGCTTTTAATGCTTTTTGATGGCTATTATAAGCAAATTCATCTTGCTCTTGTCGAGAGATGTTCCACTTTTCATTAATTCGTTCTGCAGAGATTCCTTGATTAAAGTCACCAAACATACTTGTTAACTTCTCATTCCACTTTGATCCTTTTAAATTTGAAAACATTGGTACTCTTGTCATGCTTTCCACTCCTGCTGCAATGACAATGTCCATATCTCCACTTAAAATTGCTTGCGATGCAAAATGAACAGATTGTTGACTTGAACCACATTGACGGTCAATGGTTACACCGGGCACTTCAATTGGTAGACCCGCTAATAAAGCTGCAATTCTACCAACATCACCTGCCTGTTCACCAACTTGCGTAACACAGCCCATAATCACATCATCTATTTCTTTCGGATCAAATTCATTTCGACTTACTAATTCCTTTAGTACAATCGCAGCTAAGTCATCAGGTCTTGTTTCGCTAAAGCTGCCACCTCTTTTACCAATCGGTGTTCTTAAAGCATCCACAATAACTACTTCTCTCATAAATATGATCCTCCAAATTTAAGTTAGGATTAATTCAAATCTAATTGTTTCGCAATAATTGTCTTCATGATTTCATTTGTACCTGCATAAATTGACATGATTTGAATATCTCTGAAACGTCTAGCAATCTCGTATTCTTCCATATATCCATATCCACCATGTAATTGAAGACACTCAGAAGCCACTTTTTTACCTAAATCAGTAATCCACCATTTTGCCATCGAAACTTGTTTAACAACATTTATGCCTTCCATATGCTTATAAATTAAATCTTCAATGAAAGTGCGACCAATTTCAATTTCAGTTGCTAATTCCACAAGTTTAAATTGAGTATTTTGGAAACCTGCAATTGATTTTCCAAATGCTTTTCTACTTTTCACATATTCAGTTGTCACTTTTAGCATTGCTTCAGCTGAAACTAATGCTTCTAAAGAAACGACTAATCGTTCTTGTTGTAATTTTTCCATTAAGTAGTAGAAGCCTTTTCCTTCTTCACCTAGCAAATTCTTTACAGGCACTTTCGCATCTTGGAAAATTAATTCAGCCGTATCTTGACTGTGAAGTCCTACTTTATTTAATTTCTTCCCTCTAGAAAACCCAACTGTATCTTTTTCGACAACTAATAAGCTAATTCCTTTATGTGCAGGTCGAATTGTCGAATCTGTTTTCACTGCAATAATAATTAGGTCTGAATGGATTCCATTTGTAATAAACGTTTTTTCACCATTTACAATATAGTAATCTCCTTGTTTTACTGCAGTCGTCTTAATATTAGCTAAGTCTGATCCTGCGCCTGGTTCAGTCATAGCAACTGCTGTAATATACTCACCAGAGATACATTTTGGTAGCCATTCCATTTTTTGCTCTTCATTTCCATATGCAGTCAAATAAGGTACAACAATATCATTGTGTAATGCTACACCTACAAAACTTGATCCAACCTTTTCAAGCTCCTCTATAATAATGACAGAATAACCGAAATCAACACCTAATCCGCCATATTTCTCATCAACATATGGACATAAAAATCCTTCGTTGCCTAATTTATCCCAAAATTCTCTCGGAATCATTTTATTTTGTTCCCACTCTTCATAGAATGGTACAGCTTCTTTTTGTAAAAATTTTCTAAGAGCCGTGCGGAAAATTTCATGTTCTCTCGTTAAGTAAGAATGTTTCATAATAAGCCCCCCTAAAAAAATATCACACCATTAAAACGCTTACAAAATTCAAAATACTAAATTTTATAAATATTACATTTGTAATAATCATATGATGTTAAATATAATTTATCAAGGAGCAAAATAAAAAAGAACTGGCTAACCAGTTCTTTTGATAGGAGACAAACTCTTAAAAATAAATCGAATTACCCAATTTTAATCGTAATTTTTCCAAAATTATTACCTTCACCCATTTTTTGTAGCGCACTAATTACATCCACAAATTCAAATGATTGATCTAAAATTGGTTTAATTTTATGTTGTTCAAAGAAAGCTACCATTTGTTCAAACTCTCTTGGACTTCCCATCGTCGTCCCTCTAATATCCATATTTTTAAAGAATACTTTAGGTAAAACTGTTTGAGGAACAGGACCATTCGTTGCACCATATGATACAATTCTTCCGCCTTGCGCAGTTAAATCAATTAAACGATTAAATGACTCACCACCAACTCCATCGATTGTCAGATTAACTAAACCGAATTCCTTACGAAGTTTCTTATACCAATCATTTTCTCGGTAATTAAAACCAGCATTTGCACCTAACTCGATTGCTTTTGCAATTTTTTCCTCACTACTTGAAGTCACGATTACTTTTGCTCCAAATGCAACAGCAATTTGTAATGCGTATAACGCGACTCCGCTTCCAATTCCAGGAATTAATACCACGTCATTTTTCTGTAATTGACCACGGGTAATTAATGATCTGTAAGCAGTAAGTGCCGCTAATGGAATTGCTGCCGCTTCTTCCCATGACAGATATGCTGGTTTTTTATAAACATTTTCAACTGGTAGTTTAAGATATTCAGCAAATGTGCCATTTGAAGGCATACCAAGTACAGTAAATTCCTCTGAATTGATATCGTCACGATCTCCCCAGTTTAAGCTCGGGTTCATAATCACTTCATCACCAACAGAAAAATCCTTTACCGCTTCTCCAACTGCCTCTATAACTCCAGCCCCATCTGAACCTAAAATTGCATCTAATTTCATCCCTGGATACATACCATGAGTAATAAAATAGTCACGTCTGTTTAATGATGCTGCTTTTATTTTGACTACTACTTCATTTCGGTCTAATGTACCAATCTCGACATTTTCCAATTTTAGCGACTCAGGTCCTTTTGTGTCTCTTAAAATATAAGCTTTCAAATCAAATCACTCCTTTTAATAATTTTAAATAAGTCGTAATACCCTTTTTATGTAAATTAAATCTTATTCAATTTTTATTTTACCAAAAAAAGTTAAAATTGGTTTATATAATGAATTGAGTATGAATAGTGGCAATATGAAAATGGATTGATATAGACATAATCGGCTCTTTGCTTGGAAAATTTAATCGTTTTGCTTATTTTTTTTGAATTATGTAGATTCAGCTAACTTCGGTACGTGAAATTCCCATAAATTATAATGATGGATTTTTCAAGTCTCGGCCATAATGTGTACCTTGATCAATATATTTAATAAAAACTGGCTAAAAGTTTTGCTAACAGCTTATATTTTTGCTAGATTTGAATTTTTTTGGAGATTAGCTTGTTTTTATGCTTATTTAACTAATTTTCCATTGATGGGAAAGGCTTATTTGCAGTTTTATATTTTTAAATTGCAGATTAGCTAGTTTTATTTGCAGTTTCATGATTTTTGTTTGCACTTTTAACGATTTTATTTGCAGGTCACGAAATTTAATTGCACTTTCAACAAATTTAATTGCAGTTTCACGATTTTTATTTGCACTTTTGACGTTTTTATTTGCACCAATTTTATTGCTCCTACTATGTTAATTTTAAACTCCTCAAAATACAGCAAGTTAATCTCTAAAATAAATAGCTGTTATTACCCATCTCTATCCTAATATATTAACAAACCATATGTATGAAACTCTCTCTTAGATATATTTTCACTATTAAGAATTAAAATTCTGTAAAATTTTTCCAATCGTTGATATAATCTATTTGTAATTAATTATTAGAACTTTCTAATCACTAAGAGTCTTCTCTAGTCAAAGAGGATCTTAACGTTATTTTGTTCTGAGATTGATATCTTAATTGATCAATTGGAGAGTATAGAGTAACAAAATCGAAGGAGTTAGGAGATGAACTGGTAATAGACTAATGTGAAGGTCTATTAAAAAGTCACTAGCATCACAACTATCAAATTTAGGTGTTTCTGAGTTAAATGAGTGTAAGTAAATTGTTTAGTGATTCTAATACTCGAAATCCTAATGTTGTGATTCTGAATATTTCAACTCCCACCTAGTAAAAATGCTGTAAAATGGTACATTAGCCCTTAAATCCCATCTCAAATTAATTAAAATTATTAAGGAGGTATTCAAATATGATTATGGGGATTATTCTTCTTTTGTTTGGCGGATTACTAATAGCAAATCCTAAATTAATATGGTTTAATACAGAAAGTTGGAAAACGGAAAATTCAACTGATCCATCTAGTTTCTATACTGTTACTACACGTATCGGAGGAATATTGTTAGCACTATTCGCAATATTTACAATCTATGTTTCAACATGGTGATTAGGGGCATTAGATAGAACAATATAAGTAAAACAAATCATTTTTTCAATCCGTCAATTCACCCAATTCAATAAACTTTTCACTCTAGTTTTTCACAAGTTCTTTCCTATTGAAAGAATAGTTACTTAAACTTCTATCCTACTAAAATTAATTTCCACAGGAATAATCTACTTAATTTGAATTAGTACCCTAACTTTATTAAATCACTGCTATTTTCCTACTAATTTAATATCTCATTTTGTCAAAATCTGTTTGATTATTACTAAACATGTCTTTTAGTAGTAGTGAAATAGATGTTTGTTATTTCCTTTATTTCCTCATAAACTATTTATTGTTATTACGATATACTTTCTAAATCTATTAATTTAATATAAATAAAAAAACTCTCACCACTTTGAGAGTCGAAATCAGTTTTCTTATTTTGATAAGAAAAAGATGCCAAGTGCGCTAGGGCCAGTATGGACACCGACTGCTGCTCCAACTGAATTTTCAATGATGTTTTCACTGCCTAGAATCTCCTGTAGCTTTTTTATAAATTGTTCAGTAGAATCGTCTTTTACTCCATACACAACTCCAACAGTTCGTTTAAGTTCATCTTTTCTAATTTTCATTAATTCAAGCATGCGATTTATTGCCTTTTTTCGACCCCGTACTTTTTCAAGTGGTTTAAACTTCCCTTCACTTACTTCCATAATCGGATTTATATTTAACATTCCTCCGAGGAATCCAGCAAATTTACCGACCCGCCCTCCCCGTATTAAATATTGGAGATCTTCTATTGTAAAAATATGTTGTATCTTATTTATATTGTTGTTTAATTCATTGAGTAGATTTTCAAATGGTTCTTCATTATTTATGCTTTCGATTAATTCCATTACTAATACTCCAATTCCAAGTGATACTGATCTAGTATCGATTATCTGAATTGAAGCATTTGGATTGTTTTCCATTATATCTAGTTTAACTAATTGCGCGAAATTATAAGTTCCTGATAAATCCCCTGAGCATGTTAGATATACACAGCTTTGCTCTGTGCTACTTGCGACTAAAGTCTGATAAATTGCATCGTAAGAAGGTAAAGATGAAGTGAAATTCTCTCCATTTTTCATTCTTTCCATTAACTCATGGGCTTTTAAATTTACACCATCCAAATATTCCTTTTCAAATTGGTCATAAATTCTTAAAGGGATTACTGAAATATCGTATTTCTTCAATATTTCAGTTGGAAGATCAGCAGAGCTATCTACAATTAATTTAAGTTTCAATTTAATCACCTCTTCCTAAATTAATCATGTGTTTTTAATCTTATTAAATAGTATTCTAAATATTCAATTAATTATTTTTCATTTAAATTTATTTTTATCGACAAATTTAAGTTAAATGAATTTGAATTTAGTTGAGAAAGAATAGTTCATTTTGTTACACGGTAATTTGAGTAAACTCCATCAATCAAAATAAAACATAAGCGCATTAAGTGCCTTATGCTTTATTTTTTTGTTCTATGAATAAGCTGATTATTTTTCCATAAAGAAGGTTTTTCGCTCAGCAGTAATCCATTTCTCTAAATCGTCCTGACTACGTCTGACAAGCCTATTCACTAATACATCGTGCCATACATAGTCCTCTAATAAGTAAATATGAACAGGGTCATCTGTATAAAATGCAATACTTCGCTCATTGGTTGATGGTCCATAAATCATTTCTTTAGAATCTATAGACAAAATAAACCAATGTTCTGTTGACTTTGTTTCAGTAAAAGGTGTAATGCGATGGATTTCTAGATTTTCAATTGGATCTTCCACGTGTAATGTAATACCTTGAATGGTTACTGTTTCACTCGCCTCAATTAGTTCCTTTTTCAAAACCTCATACATTTCGTCCCACATCGAAATAACAATACGTTTTTCTGCTTTTTTAATTAATGTCACGCAATAGTTAATAATTGTTTTATAGTCTTTTAATGAAATAACACGGTTGTCCATTTTTTCACTAGAGTTTTCTAAACTTTTTAAGGAATCGCTTATTTCTGAATACGTTGATTGCCACTCAGATTGAGCCTTTTGCAAAAAGATTTCAACAGGCAGTGGTGAATATCGAGCCGTGTCATTTATTTCTTCCCTCAAGACAATTCCTTTTTCAACAAGATTACTTAACACATCATAAATTCGTGCTCTTGGTATTCCTGAGTCCTTGCTAACTTGGTAAGCTGTAACCGGACCTTGTTTTACGAGAGATAGATATGATTTAGATTCATATTCGTTAAAACCTAATTTTTTGAGTTGTTGCACTATATTGTCCACTTTCATCACCTTCCAATTATTTTCTTATGTAATAAATTTACAATAACTATTTACAGATAGCAATTAGTTAGTTACTATTTCAGTAGTAACTAAAGTTGAAAGGTTGATAGAAATGCATTTAGACTCATCATTATTAATAATTTTAATTGTTTTTGGATTTTTAGCTTCATTTATTGACTCTGTTGTAGGAGGTGGTGGGCTGATTACACTACCAACATTATTATTTACTGGGTTGAATCCCGCTGTGGCAGTAGCTACCAACAAATTAGCTTCGACTATTGGCTCCTTAACAAGTACATTTATGTTTTATCGTTCAGGTAAGCTCGATCTAAAATCAGTGATTAAATTTTTTCCCCTCACGTTTATTGGTTCATTATTAGGTGCATACACCGTTCATTTGCTAAACCCTGAATTGCTTAAGCCGTTGATGCTAATTATGCTGGCAGTAGTAGCTATTTTTACTATTTTCAAGAAAAATTGGGGAAGCCTTTCATCCCCAAAAAAGTTGCCCACCTATCAGTTCATTATTTTTCTAGTTACCATTTTTGCGATTGGCTTCTATGATGGATTCATTGGCCCTGGAACAGGATCATTTTTAATTTTTTCTTTTTTACTGATTGGTTTTGATTTTTTAAAGGCTGCTGGGAATGCAAAGTTTTTAAACTTCTGTAGTAATATCGCTGGTTTAATGATGTTTATGTTTTTAGGTCAAGTAAACTATACTTATGGAATAATAATGGGAATTGCACAAATTGCTGGTGCGATTTGCGGTTCAAAATTTGCGATAAAAAAAGGAAGTGGATACGTTCGTACGCTGTTTATTTCAGTGACATGTTTATTATTAGCGAAGAATGTTTATGATTATTTTCAATAAGCTTACTACCCGCAATTGATATTATACTTTATTTATACATACGACTGCGATGTCAGAATAATAGAAAGGTGATTCTTTCGTCTGCATTAACTTATAAAAAGGAACTTCTTCTATTCTGTTGAATTTTCTTTTATGAGGTGAAAATGAAATGAAAAAAGGCTTATTTCTCAGTGTTTTTGTATTATTATGTTTACTGACCGCTTGTTCAACGAATTCAAATGAACATGTCTTTAGTCGGCAAATTTATCTATCTTTTGTTGATTCGCCGCATAATACGATTCATGACACAGTTCATGATGGTACAATTCAAGTATCAATGAATCTTGATGGACAGTATTACTCGAAAGGCACTAAAACCATTAAACTGTCTATAGCCAATAATGGAGAACAGCTATTTTATGGAACACCGTATTCGATCGAGCGATTTGATGAAAAAACAGAAACGTGGAAAGAGGTACCCTTTCGAAAAGATTTCCAGTTTAAGCAAATTGGTCTGGTTATTAACCAATCAGAAATAAAAGATGAAACGATTACAATTAGTTCAGCACGTCTTTCAAAACTACTTGAACCAGGTTTTTATCGAGTGATCAAGTCGTTTTCACTAAATGCAGACAAATACGTTAAACTATCTTCTATTTTTCAAATACTTTAATAGGCGTTTTAAACCTTACATATTCTAATCATTCATTCAAAACATAGATGTGGAAATAAAAAAAGAAGTGTCTTATAAATTTACTTATAAGACACTTCTTTTTATTTAAGCATGTAACTTTTCATATTTTGCTATATCATTTTCATATTTCATCGTAATGGCAATATCATCTAAGCCATTTAGTAATTTCTCTTTCCAAACTGGATCGATTGAAAATTCATAGTTCCCAAATATTGTTTTTACTACTTGTTTTTCTAAGTCTACTTCAATTTCTTGCGTTCCATTTAATGTGGATAATTGAGCGCGAATCTCATCATTTAAGACGATTGGCAACATGCCATTTTTTATACAGTTATTGTAAAAGATATCTGCGAAGCTACCCGCAATAACAATGGTAAAGCCATAATCATTTAATGCCCAAGGTGCGTGCTCTCTGGATGAGCCGCAACCAAAATTATTTCCACTTATTAAGATTGAAGCGTTTTTTCTCTCTTCGTAATTTAAAGCGAATGTTTTATTAGGTGAGCGATCGTCATGATATCTCCATTCATCAAATAAGAATTCTCCAAAGCCAGTTCGCTCGATTCGTTTTAAATATTGTTTTGGAATAATTTGGTCTGTGTCGATATTGTCTAGCATGATTGATACTGTTGTACCTTTATGCGTACGTAACGGTTTCATTTGCTTGCTCCTTTCGAATGTCAATAAAATGACCATGAACTGCAGCAGCCGCAGCCATAACTGGACTTACTAGATGTGTTCGTGCTCCTTTACCTTGTCTTCCTTCAAAGTTTCGATTAGATGTAGATGCACAATGTTCTCCAGCTGGTACTTGATCCGGATTCATTGCTAGGCACATCGAACAACCGGCTTCTCTCCATTCAAATCCTGCTTCAATAAATATTTTATGTAGTCCTTTTTCCATTGCTAGATTTCGGACTTTTTTAGAGCCTGGAACAACTAATGCTCGCACGTCTGATTTTACTTTCTTCCCTTTAAGGTAATTTGCTGCTTCTTCTAAATCAGATAATCTAGAATTTGTACAAGAACCGATAAATACATGTTGGACAGGAATTTCGTTAGGTGTAATTTCAGGTTTTAATCCCATATATTCATATGCACGTTCGTAGTTTTCATCTTTAGCTTTTGGAAGAACTTCGTCAATTCTTACGCCCATACCAGGATTTGTTCCCCAAGTTACATATGGTGCAAGTGTTGTCACGTCAACTTCGATTGACTTGTCATATACTGCGCCTTCTTCTGTATATAATTTCTTCCATTCTATCAATTTTTGATCATATGAATTTACTGTAAATTTTCGACCTTTTAAATAATCAAATGTTTTTTGGTCAGGTGCAATCAATCCTGCTTTAGCTCCACCTTCAATCGCCATATTGCAAAGTGTCATACGTTCTTCCATTGTCATATTGCTAACTGCCTCACCGTAAAACTCAATGACATGACCTGTTCCCATTGAAACACCGTAAGTTGCTAATAAATGCAGAATGATATCTTTTGCATATACACCTTTTGGCAGCTTACCATCAAGTTTTACACCCATTGATTTCGGTTTAACTTGCCATAATGTTTGTGTTGCTAATACGTGTTCAACTTCACTTGTTCCTATTCCAAATGCTAATGCTCCAAATGCACCATGTGTAGATGTATGACTATCTCCACAAACAATTGTTTTTCCGGGTTGTGTTAAACCTAGCTCAGGACCAATTACATGGACAATACCTTGTTCTTCATCAGTTATATCGGCTAAAGGAATATTGAATTCATGACAATTATTTCTTAACGTATCCATCTGTTGTTTTGCGATTAAATCTGTAATCACTAATTGATTTACGGTAGGGACATTATGATCCATTGTCGCAAAAGTTAATTCTGGTCTTCTTACATTCCGATTAGATAATCTTAATCCTTCAAATGCTTGTGGTGAAGTTACTTCATGAACTAAATGTAAATCGATATACAAAAGCTGAGGTTTACCTACTTCACCAGTTACGACATGATTTTGCCAAAGCTTATCAAACAATGTTTGTTTCATCGAATTGTACCTCCAACCGTTTGAAATTGTAACTCTTTTAATACTTGATCAGTAAATTCAGTCGTTGAACTTTTTCCGCCTAAGTCACCTGTTAAGTTGCCGTTATTTATTGTATTAACAATCGCATTTTCAATAGAATTTGCTTCATCGACTAAATTAAAATCACGTAGCATCATCGCAACAGACCTTAACATCGCAATAGGATTCGCTTTATTTTGTCCTGCTATATCTGGAGCAGAGCCATGAATAGGTTCATACAATGAAGGTCCATTTCCTGACTTACTTGTCGAAGGTAGCATACCTAGTGAACCTGTAATCATGGAAGCTTCATCACTTAAAATATCACCAAATAAATTTTCAGTAACGATTACATCAAATCTTCTTGGGTTTCTAATTAATTCCATTGCAGCTGCATCTACAAGAATATGCTCAACTTCCACTTCTGGGTAATTTGAACTTAATTCATTGACAATTTTTCTCCAAAGTTTACTAGATTCTAATACATTTGCTTTATCAACTGATGTAAGTTTTCCTTTTCTTGTTTTTGCTAATTCAAACCCATAAGTTACAATTCGTTCAATTTCCGCTCTAGTATAGGAAAGTGTATCTGTCGCTTCATTTTCATTATGAAAACGTGGTTCTGAGAAATAAATTCCGCCTGTCAATTCACGAACAACAACAAAGCTTACATTTCTAACTTGTTCTGATTTTAAAGGCGAATGATTGACTAACTCATCGTATACATCGACTGGACGAATGTTAGCATATAAATTAAGTGACTTTCTTAATCGTAATAAACCACTCTCCGGCCGTTCAACACCTTGATCCCATTTTGGTCCACCAACTGCCGCTAATAACACGGCATCCGAATTTAAACAATTTTCTAATGTTTCTTTCGGTAAAGAAGTACCTGTTTCATCAATAGCATGACCACCAAATAAATTTGTAGAAAAAGTAAAGTTATGTTGATATGATTGTGCAATTTGTTCTAAAACTTGCACAGCTGAACTCATAATTTCTGGTCCGATTCCGTCTCCTGGAAGACATGCGATATTTAATTTCATTTTAGAACCTCCTTTTCGCTCCACTTACTAATAATGTTTAATAAATCTGCATCTGTAATGTCTTTCTTTGTATCTGTTAAAGTCTTAAATTGACTAAAAGCCTCGTTAATAATTTCTTTTGAAAAGTTAAATCCAAGTTCTTTTAGTTTGTCGGAAAAAGCATGACGGCCTGAGTGCTTACCTAATACTAATGAATTAGTAGAAAGCCCAATTAATGATGGCGGAATAATTTCATATGTTGTAGGCTCTTTTAAAACGCCATCTTGATGAATTCCTGATTCATGAGCGAATGCATTTGTACCAACAATCGCTTTATTCTTCTGGACAACCATACCGGTTAGACGACTAACAAGTTCACTTGTTTTCGTAATTTCATGTAATCGTAAATTCGTATTTTTACGATATACATCTTCTCTAATATGTAGTGCAACTGCAATTTCTTCTAGTGCTGCATTTCCTGCTCTTTCGCCAATTCCATTAACTGTACACTCTACTTGATTTGCTCCAGCCTGAATTGCTGCTAATGAGTTTGCTACTGCCATACCTAGATCATCATGACAATGACAAGAAAAAACCGCTTTATCGTAAGAAGGAACATGTTCTTGTAAATATTTAAATAAATCGTAGTATTCAGAAGGACTAGTATACCCTACTGTATCTGGTATATTGATAACATCTGCACCGGCTTTAATCGCAGTCTCTGCAAATTCTGCAAGAAATGCCCGATCAGTGCGACATGCATCTTCAGCTGAAATTTGTACTTTTGGAAAAAAAGATTTAGCTAATGAAACACAATGTTTAGCAGTTTCCAAAACTTCTAATCTCGTCATATTTAACTTGTATTTCATATGGATATCACTTGTCGCTAAGAAAATATGAAGTCTCGGTTCTGCTGCATTTTTTAACGCATCCCATGCTGTTTTAATATCTGAATCTTTTGCGCGAGAAAGGCTAGAGACGGAGACAGAACGAATCTGTCTCGCAATCTCTTGAACACCTAAAAAGTCACCTTCTGAGGAAGCGGCAAAACCAGCTTCAATGATATCAACACCTAAAGACTCTAGTTGTCTTGCAATTTCGAGTTTTTCAAATCGATTTAAATTAACCCCTGGAGATTGTTCGCCATCACGTAATGTTGTATCAAGAAACTGAATTTTACTCATTTTTTATTTCACCTCGACCTTTTCTTTTCTTTGGATAAATGGCATCATTGCACGAAGTTTTTCGCCTACTTCTTCTAATTGATGTTGTTTTTCACTTTCATTAATTTCATTGAATACTGGACGACCATTTTTATTTTCGTTAATCCAGCCTTTTGCAAATGTACCATCTTGGATTTCTGCTAAAATATCTTTCATCGCTAATTTTGATTCATTTGCAACGACTCTTGGACCAGAAACGAAATCGCCCCACTGAGCAGTATCAGAGATCGAATATCTCATGTAGCTCATTCCACCTTCGTACATTAAATCAACGATTAGCTTTAATTCATGCAAACATTCAAAATATGCTACTTCTGGTTGGTATCCTGCTTCTACTAACGTTTCAAATCCTGATTTTACTAATGATGTTACACCACCACATAATACCGCTTGCTCTCCAAATAGATCTGTTTCAGTTTCTTCTTTAAATGTTGTTTCAAGTACTCCTGCTCTTGTTGAACCAATTCCTTCAGCGTAAGAAAGAGCTACGTTTTTTGCTTCACCAGTTACATCTTGGTATACAGCAAATAATGCTGGAACTGCTGCACCATCGACAAAAGTACGTCTTACAAGATGTCCTGGTCCTTTTGGAGCTACTAAGAATACATCTACATTTGCTGGAGGAACAATTTGATCAAAATGAACATTAAATCCGTGTGCAAACGCAAGCGCATTACCATTTTCTAAGTAAGGTTCGATTTCATTTTTATATACATTTGGTTGATGCTCATCTGGTAATAAAATCATTACTACGTCCGCTGCTTTTGAAGCCTCTGCAACAGTAGTTACATGTAATCCATCATTCACAGCAGCATCCCATGATTTTCCAGGTCGACAACCAACTACAACCTTATGTCCATTGTCATGTAGATTTAAAGCGTGTGCGTGACCTTGTGATCCATACCCAATTACTGCAATCGTTTTCCCTACTAATACGTTTTCCAACACATCTGTACCATAATAAACTTTAGCCATTTTTAAATTCCTCCAATTTTTTTGTTTGTTTTATTTTTTTATTTTAATAAGAGAGTAGCTTTTGAGCATGCTCCTTATGTTTAGCAGATCTAGTAAATGCAGTTACACCTGTACGAGCTATTTCTTTTAGTTCGAAAGGTCTTAATAATTCAATCAAAGCCTCAACTTTATCAGAGGTACCAGTTACTTGAACGACAATCTGATCTCGACTTACATCAATAACGGATGCTCGAAATGGTTCAATTAAGCTGTAAATTTCATTTCTAGTAGTAGCATTTGTACTTACTTTTATTAATGCTAGTTCTCTAGCAATAACTGAATCTTCAGTTATATCAGCTACTTTTATGACATCAATTTGCTTATGAAGCTGTTTAATCAATTGTTCAACTTGTTGAAGATCATCTACATGAACGACAAACGTAATTCTCGAAATATGATCTTGTTCTGTATGACCTACAGAAATACTTTCAATATTAAATCGCCTTCTGGAAATAACCCCTGTAATTCTATTAAGTACGCCACTGTTATTTAATACAGTCGATGTAATGACTCGTTTCATTATTTCACCCCTTCCATTTCGTGAATCCCTTTACCTGGTGGAACCATTGGTGTAACGATTTCAGCTTGATGTACTCTACAATCAATTAATACTGGTCCATCAAATTCAATAGCTTCTCTTAATTGATTTTCAACTAAACTTGGATCTGATATCGTTATTCCTTTAATGCCATATGCTTCTGCAAGTTTAGTAAAACTAGGTTGGCAGTCTAATAGAGAACTAGAGAAGCGGTCATTATAAAACGCTGATTGCCACTGTCTTACCATTCCTAGAGCAGCATTGTTTAAAATTAAAATTTTGACTGGTAAATTATGTTCCTTAATCATGCTCATTTCTTGCAATGTCATTTGAAATCCAGCATCACCAACGATTGCTACAACTAGTTCATCGGGTTTTGCAAATTGTGCACCAATTGCTGAAGGTAATCCAAATCCCATCGTTCCAAGTCCACCAGATGTGATCCATTTATGTGGTTCTTTAAATGGATAATACTGAGCAGCCCACATTTGATGTTGACCTACATCTGTAGAAATAGTAGCTTTCCCCTTTGTAATTGAGTGGAGTAAAGTTAAGACCGTTTGTGGTTTAATCACCTCACTACTTGCTTCATACTGTAAAGGAAAGTCTTCTTTACGATTTTTAAGGAGCTCAAGCCATTCACTATGATTCTGTTTATCTACCTCTTGTTTTAACAAAACCTTTAGTACTTCTTTAGCACATCCAACGATTGGAATATTTGTTGGAATAACCTTGTTTATTTCCGCTGGATCGATATCGATATGTGCTACAACTGCATTTTTAGCAAAGTGTACTAAATTGCCTGTTAATCGATCATCAAATCTTGCTCCGATATTAATGAGCAAATCACTTTCGTACATTGCCATATTTGCTGTATAAGTACCGTGCATCCCACCCATTCCAAGGAATAATTCCTCATTTGCTGGAAATCCACCTAAGCCTAACAATGTATTAACTACTGGGAGATTAAACTTTTTTATAAATTCAGTAAACTCTTCTGCCGCTTTTGCATGTAAAATGCCTGCACCTGCTAAGACAACTGGTTTTTTTGCTTTTTCAATCGCAGCTACGAGCTTTGTAATTTGAATAAAATTTGGTTCATATGTCGGTTGATAACCTGGTAATTGAACTTCTACTTCGTCTTTTTTCACTCCTTTTTCAGCCATCATATTTTTAGGTAGATCAATTACAACTGGGCCTTGTCGGCCGGTTGAAGCAATATGAAATGCTTCTTTTACGATTTGTGGAACATCTTCTACATTTCGTACTTGGTAGTTGTGTTTTGTAACTGGCATTGTTATTCCAATAACATCTGCTTCTTGAAAGGCATCAGTACCAATTACATTTGTAGCAACCTGGCCAGTGAAAACAACTAAAGGTAGGGAATCCATCATCGCATCTGCTAGACCTGTTACCACATTTGTTGCCCCAGGACCACTCGTAGCAATTACTACACCTGGTCGACCAGTTACTCTTGCATATCCTTCTGCCGCATGGATTGCACCCTGTTCGTGTCTTGATAGAATGTGGGGAATATCAGCATCATAAAGTGCATCATATAATGGTAATACTGCCCCTCCAGGGTAACCAAAAATCATTTCAACATTTTCTTCTTTCAAAGCATCAATTAATAAATTTGCACCTGACTTCTGTTTTGACAGAGTTCTCATCGAATGATGACTCATTTCTAAATTTCCCTCCATTTTCGGATAAAATTTATCCATTTATTCGCAATAAAAAAAGCCATGACTCCACACTTCAGCAGATGCTGAAGGGGCGAAAGACTTTTCGCGGTACCACCCTTCTTCTTAGGTTAATAACCTAACTTTGGGATTTTGGATAACCAAAATCTAGCTATAACGTCGCCAACGTTCAGGCCTACAAATAATTTTTCAGCCTGACACTCAAGAGTGAGTTTCATTAATCAAGGCCATCGGTTCACACCATCCACCGACTCTCTGAAGATCCTTTTCATAACTACTTTTCTCTTTCAATGCTTTTTCATATTTTTAAAATTCCACCTGTATTAGCAGAAGTAACTAATTTTGCATATCTTGCTAAATAACCTGTTTTTACTTTCGGTTCATGCAATTCAACTGATTGTTTTCGAGTTTCTAAAACTTCATTTGAAACTGATAATGTAATACTTCTTGATAAAAGATCGATAATAATTTCATCACCGTCTTCAATATATGCGATTGGTCCACCTTCAGCTGCCTCTGGAGAAATATGTCCTATCGCAATTCCTCGGGTAGCACCTGAAAAACGACCATCTGTAATTAAAGCAACCTTTGTTCCTAGTCCTCTACCAACAATTGATGATGTTGGTGCGAGCATTTCAGGCATTCCAGGTCCTCCTTTTGGACCTTCATATCGAATTACAACGACATGCCCTTCTTTTACGAGCCCTCCATCAATTGCTTCAACCGCTTCATCATGTGAGTTAAAACAAATTGCTTCGCCTATAAACGTTTGAATTGAAGGGTCAACAGCACCTACTTTAATAACTGATCCATCTGGCGCAAGATTACCATGTAATATTGATAATCCTCCTGTCTCAGAATAAGGATTTTCTTTTTTACGAATTACTTCACTATTTGAGATTGTAGCTTCTTGCACATTCTCGAATAAAGTTTTTCCTGTAATCGTAATGCGATCACTATTAATTGCTCCTGGTATTGTAGTAAGTTCTTTAATTATTGCTGGAACTCCGCCTGCTAAATGCACATCATGCATTGAGTAATGCGAAGCGGGACTAATTTTTGATAAGTAAGGTACTCTTCTCGCTACGTCATTAATATCTTTTAAGTCGTATTCAATTCCTGCTTCGTTTGCAATTGCCATTAAGTGTAAAACTGTGTTTGTCGAACCACCCATTGCCATATCTAATGCAAACGCGTCATCAATTGCCTCTTTTGTAATAATGTCTCTTGGCTTAATATCTTTTTCAATACAGTCCATTAAATGATTGGCTGCATCACGAATTAATTTATGTCTGTCTTTACTAGTTGCAAGGATTGTTCCGTTGTATGGTAGTGCTACACCAAGCATTTCCATAATGCAATTCATTGAATTTGCTGTAAACATTCCTGAACATGATCCACATGTTGGACATGCCGATTTTTCAATATCGAGTAATTCTTCAACACTCATTTTTCCTGATTTAAAAGCTCCAACCCCTTCAAATACTGAAACAAGAGATAAAGCCTTTCCGTCTTTAGAAAGCCCACCAGCCATTGGTCCACCAGATACGAAAACCGCTGGTACATTTGTACGAACAGATGCCATCAGCATTCCCGGTGTGATTTTATCACAATTTGGCATATAGAATACTCCATCAAACCAATGTGCATTAACGACTGTTTCAGCAGCATCAGCAATAATTTCCCTACTAGGGAGAGAGTACCTCATTCCAATATGCCCCATTGCGATTCCATCATCGACACCAATCGTATTAAACTCAAATGGTACTCCACCAGCATCTCGAATCGCTTGTTTTACTACATCGGCCATTTCTCTTAAGTGAATATGACCTGGTACTATATCAATATATGAATTACAAACTGCAATAAACGGTTTATGAAAATCTTCTTCTTTGACGCCTGCCGCTAATAATAAACTACGATGCGGCGCTCGATCGATTCCTTTTTTTATCATGTCACTTCGCACAATTCATCACCCTTGTTTTACGTAAATTTTTTCTCCGTCTTCTACTACTAATTGACGAAATGCTTGTAATAAACGCTGTGTATTTGGACCAGGTTTACCATTACCAATCACTCGACCATCTACTTTAGATACACCAATTACTTCGGCTGCTGTTCCTGTTAAGAAAACTTCATCTGCAATATAAACATCATGTCTAGTAAATAATTTTTCTTCTACCTCATAACCTAATGTGTCGCCTAGTTCCATAATTGCATTTCTTGTAATTCCTTCTAATGCACCTGCTGAACTTGGTGGAGTTATTAACCTATTTCCTTTTACTAAGAAAACATTATCTCCTGACCCTTCAGCTACGAAGCCTTGATCATTTAGCATTAGCGCTTCTTGAACACCTGCTAATTTAGCTTCAATTTTTACTAATATATTATTTAAGTAATTTAAAGACTTAATTTGTGGATTTAATACATCACTTCGATTTCTTCTCGTTGCTACTGTTACAATTTCCATCCCATTGTCATATAGTTCTTGTGGAAAAAGTGCTAGTTGTTCTGCAATGACAACTACATTTGCTCTTAAACATGAAGCTGGATCTAATCCTAAATTTCCTTCACCTCTTGAGACTACGAGTCGAATATAACCACTATGTAAGTTATTACGATTGACTGTTTCAACAACAATTTGAGTTAATTCTTCCAAAGAATAAGGAATCGTTAATAAAATTGATTTTGCTGATTCGTATAATCGAATTAGATGTTCTTTTAAGCGAAATACATTACCTTCATATACGCGAATTCCTTCGAATACTCCATCTCCATATAGATATCCATGATCATATACAGAAACTTTAGCATCCTGCTTTTGAACGAATTCACCATTTAGAAAAATCTGCTGGGCTGTCACGGTTAATCCTCCTCAAGAGTTAAAATATTTGTACTTACTTTATTCCAATCTCAGAAATTAATCAACAAGTTTTTAGAAAATTTAAAATTCACAATTTATTCAAAAACAGTTTAAATATTGATAAATCAACAATGAAAACCTTTACATTTTTTCAAAATAATTTTTCGACAAAATTTTTCACTTGAAACATTTTTTCAAAAGGATTATCATATGGTTAATTTAAACAGAATTTTCTGTAAATTAAAAATCGGAGGCGAGTAAAATGGCTACTTTACAAATTAATGGAACTGTTAACGAAATCAATGAAGTGTTGAAGGTAATGAGTAATCATTTTGACATTCAAATTAGAGACGAAAAATCCGATCAGGAGTATTCAGTCGATTTCTTAAACGAAGAATGGGAAAATGATTCTTTTGTAAGCGAGATGTTAACTGGAGCTTATAACGATTAAACAGCAATTATTTTATCATATAATAACAAAATGAGGGATCCCAAAAATTAAGGGAACCCTCTTTTTTATTAGTTTAAAAGAAATGGAAACTAATAGTACATTTGAACTATCCGAATAATAGATAACTAACTTTCTTGATTCAAAAAAGGGAACCCTCATAGATCAGTTCCGCTGACTTATGAGAATCCCCAACTAAAATCATTTTTTCAACAAGCCTTCATCCTTCAAAAACTCCTTGGCAACACTTTCAGCAGACTTTCCTTCAACATTTACTTTGTAATTCATTTCTCTCATTTCATCATCTGTTATTTTATTGTTTAATTTATTTAGTATTTTTTCCACTTTAGGATATTTTTCAAGTGTTTCTTGTCTTAAGAGTGGAGCACATTGATATGGTGGAAATAAGTTTTTATCATCTTCTAACACTTTCATGTTATAACTTTGAAGTTCACTATCAGTAGAATACGCGTCGATTATTGAGAGATCACCTCTCTGTATGGCCTCATATCTTAATTTTGGCTCCATCGTTTTTAAATTTTGAAACTTCAGTCCATATAGTTTTTGCAAACCTAAATAACCATCTTCACGATCTGTAAATTCTAAAGTGAATCCTGCCTTTAATTGATTTTCAACTCGGGTTGCATCTGATATCGTTTTAATACCCAATTGTTTTGAAATGTTTTCTGGTACTGCTAATGCATATGTGTCATTAAATTTCATAGGTTCTAAATAAATTAAATTATACTTTTTCGCTAAACCTTTGGCAGCTTGTTCATACACTGCTTTTGCATCATTACTTACGGCCTTTTCTTTTAAAAATGTAGAAACGACAGTACCTGTATATTCTGGATAAATATCAATATCGCCTTTTTTTAATGCATTAAAAACAAATGTCGTTTTACCAAAATTAGGCTTAACTTCAACATTTAAATTTGTTTCGTTCTCAATCATTAATTTATACATATTCATAATAATTTCTGGTTCAGCACCTAATTTCCCAGCGATAACAAGATCTGTTTTATTCCAAGATTTAATGGTTAATGGGGAAAATAATAATGCTAATAAAATAAAACAAATCGTAATTATTCTTAAAGAAAAACTCTTAAAACTCGATTTCTCAATTAATCTTAAAATAAAATCAAATAAAATTGCTAAAAGTGCTGATGGAATTGCCCCTAAAATAATTAGATTCATATCATTTCGGTCAATTCCGAGTAATATTAAGCTTCCTAAGCCCCCAGCTCCAATTAGTGCTGCGATTGTGGCAGTTCCAATAATGATTACCATTGCAGTACGAATTCCAGCCATCATAACTGGCAAAGCTAGCGGTAATTCTACTTTAAAAAGCCTCTGCCTACTATTCATTCCTAACCCGGTAGCTGCCTCTAATAAAATTGGATCAATCTCCTTAATACCGGTATATGTATTTCTCAAGATCGGCAATAATGCATATACACTTAACGCGATTACAGCTGGAATCTTTCCAATACCGACTAATGGAATTAATATCCCTAACAAAGCTAACGAAGGGATTGTTTGGATAACCGCTGTAGTTCCGATTACAAATTCTGCAAGACCCTTTTTCTTCGTTAAGTAAATTCCAATCGGTACAGCTAAAAGAATTGCAATGATTAATGCAAATACTGAAATTTGAATATGCTCTAACAAAGCTGTTAATAATTGTTCTTTTCTATTTGCAAGAGTCGTTGTAAATGAAGAGAGAATCATCTTAAATCCCCTCCTTCAATACAGCTTTACTACGATAGTTGTCTATAAATTGTTCGACGAATGGGTTAATTGGATTATTTAACACTTCATCCTTCGTACCTACTTGAACTAATTCACCTCCGTGCATGATCCCTATCCGATCTCCTAAATAAAATGCTTCATCCAAATCATGTGTAACGAATAGGATTGTTTTATTGATCTTAGTTTTTAATAGATTCAAATCTTTTTGTAATTGCAATCTTGTAATTGGATCTAATGCACTAAACGGCTCATCCATTAGTAATAGGTTTGGATTTCCTGCTAAAGCTCTCGCTACACCTACACGCTGTTGCTGCCCACCTGATAATTCCGAAACTGATCTTTTACTAAATTCCCGCGGATTTAATTTTACTAATTCAAGTAATTCTACAACTCGAGCTTTAATCTGCGCTTTACTCCATTTTTTCAATTCCGGCACTATTGAAATGTTTTCTTCGACATTCAAATGTGGAAATAAAGCAATTTGTTGAAGTACATATCCAAAATCTCGCCTCAACTTATGTTCATCATAATCTTTAATATTTTTATCATTATAAAAAATTTCTCCATCTGTCGGCCTAATTAATCTATTTATTAATTTAATGGTTGACGTTTTTCCACATCCACTTGGTCCAATCAAAACAAAACATTCACCTGCTTGAATTGAAAATGATAAATCTTGAACTGCATAATTTCCATTTGAAAACTTAAAAGATACGTCATGAAATTGAATCATTCTAGTCCTCCCTTTTTAAGATACTTATTAATATATATAGTTAGAGGACAAGTTTTCTTATGCTTTAAGTAGAAAAAATTAGGACATATGAAATTTGTGAGGATTTGTAGTCGCGTAGTTCAATGGATGGAATTTATAGTTTAATAGTAACTAATTCAAATTTTTTAAGTCTAAGTGATAACGTCAATCATACCTCTGCAAAGTAAAGGATTTTGTTGGGTAATTATTGTTTTATAATGGGGAATATTAGAAATGCTGATATAAAAGGCGCATCTTAAATTTTATATTCTAAAATAAAGAGCGGCTCAAAAGTCAAACTACTTTTGAGAACGCTCTTTTTAATTTTTTAAAACTGTTTAACTAAAATAGACGGTTTCAATTCACTTATATTTTTTTGTCCCGATAAAGCCATCGTTAGATCAAAATCAGCTAAAATATTTTTCATTACTTGCACTACTCCATTTTTACCCGCAAGTGCTAAGCCATACATATATGGTCTGCCAATTAAAACTGCATCAGCACCAATTGCTAATGCTTTATATATATCTGATCCTCTTCTAATGCCACTATCCATTAATATTGGCAATCTACCTTTTAACTCATTACATATATTTTCCAATGCATCTAAAGTACTAATTGTTCCATCAACCTGTCTTCCACCATGGTTCGAAACGACAATGCCATCCATACCATATTCAAGCGCAAGCATCGCATCATCCTTGTGTAAAATTCCCTTTAATAAAATAGGTAATTTAGTTTGACTTCGTAAAAATGATAAATCATCCCACGTTAATGAAGGATTACCAAATAATTTTGTCCATAATAGAATGGCAGATTGTGGATCCTCCTCAGGTGTACTCTTTAATCTTGAGAGAAACACAGGATCTTCTAAATAGTTACCAATACCTTGTCCTTGTAAAAACGGTAAATAGGCATTTTCAATATCTTTCTCTCTCCAACCCATGATTGAAGTATCAAGTGTAATAACAATTGCTTCGTACCCATTAGCTTCAGCTCGTTTAATCATACTTGCTGCAATTTCCATATCACTACTACAATATAATTGATACCATTTCGGAGCATCTCCTAATACATTTGACACCTTTTCCAATGAATAAGTTGATGCTGTACTAGTTATATAAGGAATTTGCAATTCAGCTGCTGCTCTAGCAGCTTCAAGTTCTCCCTCTGGATGTGCAATAGATTGCACCCCAATTGGAGCAAATAAAACAGGCGAATTATATGTTTTACCAAATAAATTTATACTAATATCACGCTCAGCTACATTTCGTAGCATTCTCGGTACAATTTTCCACTTATCGAATGCTAATCGATTATCATTCATCGATCGCTCACTACCCGCGCCACCCGCTATATAATAAAAAGGCTCCTCTGCTAATTTCTCTTTAGCTAACCTCTCTAAATCTTCGAATCTAACAGGTATCTCACTTTTCTTTCCACTACTATATACTTGCAATTGAATATTATTTCCGAAATTATTAATTCGAAACACATCCTTAAAAAATATTGTAACCGTTTACATATTCTAATTTATATCTGATAAATCCTTTAATTTTCGTAATAAACCATTCGACATTTTATGTAATTTGTAAAATAGCTCTTTCATCTGTTTGTTTAAGATCACTTGAAGCGCTATTTTTTCACATTACAAATCTACAAAACTTGCATTAATCCTTTAATTTACAATTTTAAATAAAATAAGTATACATGCGTCATTTTAGGGCTAATATCTTTTTTCATTTCAAGAGTGAATAAAGGTAAAAGATCTTTGCCATAAAACAGATGTTTTAATTTGTTCTTTAAGCAGTATAATTACAATCGGCCTATACTCACCTCTCCATCTCTTAGCAAAGTAAAAAACAATCACAAATTCCAGTTAATTAAGAAGTAAATTCTTACGCTTGAATGATTAATTTGTTCTTAAATATTGTAAATTCGTGTACAAATAGAATAAGTTAATTTTTTTAACATATAAGGATCTTGGAATGATTGTGGTTTATCAATACATTTTATAAGAGTTCTTATTTAATAGGAGAGATTGTAGAGAAATTTTAATAAATAACAATCAAACCTTTTTATTTTTTAGGATATTAAAATACTAAGGTGGTGTTAGTTTGAAGCACTCCGATTGGATAAAACTAAGTGTTAGACTAGCTTACGAAAATTTATTAAATAAAAATGGTGGGCCATTTGGGGCAGTAATTGTAAAAGATGGGAAAGTAATTGGTGCCGGTGTTAATGGCGTAACAACTTTAAATGATCCAACTGCACATGCTGAGGTGCAAGCCATTCGAAATGCATGTCAGAATTTAGGAACATTTTCCTTAAAGGATGCTGTTTTATATACTAGCTGTGAACCATGTCCAATGTGTTTAAGTGCTGCTTACTGGTCTAGAATTTCAAAAATATATTATTTTTTCACTAAAAATGATGCTGCGAAAATTGGATTTGATGATGCACATATTTACAACGAACTTTCTCTTCCTTATGAAGATCGAACGATTCCAAGTGAACAAATAATAATTAGTGTAAAAGATGATGAAAACCCTTTCAAAGTTTGGGCTAATGATGATATCCATGTAAATTATTAAATAAAATTCAAAAAGGTTGCCTATTAGCATTTAATGGCAACCTTTTTGGTTTATAAAATTGTGCAAATATTAGTCTAATTTTTGGTCTTGATCTGTCGGTTCAATTTCCACTAAATTTAAAGAATCAACTTTTTCCTTCTCAATCTCTTTCCATATTTTATACTTTTCAATATCTTTATTTAATTGTTTAAAAGTATAAGCTAAAATTGTTGCATCATCTAGAAAACCTAACCCTACTATAAAATCAGGTATTAAATCAAACGGACTTACAAAATAGATTAATGCACCAATTACAGTTAAAATTGATTTCGTTGAAATATCTCGATAGCTGCCATTAATATATGCTTTAAATAAATCAATAAACAAATTGACTTTTTCCCAAGCTTCACCAAGTGCTCCTTTTTTAGTAGGTGCTAACTTTGCTGCTTTTTTCAATAAATGAGTGGATTTTTCTTTATTTCCTAAATAGGAAGAAGCCTTCTTGAAGTATTTTTGAAAAAATTTATTTTTATTTAACTCAGACATTCTTTCTCCTCCCTTTTTTCTATTTTATCAAATATGAATAGAAGATAAAAGTACGAAAAAAACCACTAATCAAAGGATTAGTGGTTTCAGTTATTAAAATTCGTAATTACATTTTGTATAAAGATTCTACTTGCTTTTGTAAATCTTTATTATCTAAGAACTCATCATACGTACACTCTTTATCAACTAAACCGTTCGGTGTTACTTCAATGATACGGTTTGCAATTGTTTGAATGAACTGGTGGTCATGTGATGTAAATAATGCAGTACCTTTGAATGCAATTAAACCATTATTTAATGCTGTAATTGACTCTAAGTCTAAGTGGTTAGTCGGATCATCTAATACTAATACGTTCGCTCCACTTAACATCATTTTTGAAAGCATACAACGAACTTTTTCTCCCCCAGAAAGTACAGAAGCTTTTTTCATTACTTCTTCTCCTGAGAATAGCATGCGTCCTAAAAATCCTCGTAAGAAGCTTTCAGACTCATCTTGTGGAGAGAATTGACGTAACCATTCGATTAAGTTCATATCACTTTTTTCAAAGAACTCAGAGTTATCTTTAGGGAAGAATGCTTGCGAAGTTGTTACACCCCATTTAAATGAACCAGAATCTGGCTCAATTTCACCCATTAAAATTTTAAATAAAGTTGAAATTGCAACATCGTTTTTACCAACGAAAGCAATTTTATCACCTTTATTTACTGTAAAACGCACATTATCTAATACTTTTTCACCATCAACTGTTTTTGTAATTCCATCAACAGTTAATAAATCATTTCCAACTTCTCTCTCAGGCGTAAATCCAACGAATGGATAACGACGAGATGAAGGTCTGATGTCATCAAGAGTAATTTTATCTAAAAGTTTTTTACGTGAAGTAGCCTGTTTTGCTTTAGAAGCATTTGAGCTAAATCGTGCAATGAATCCTTGAAGTTCTTTAATTTTCTCTTCTTTTTTCTTATTAGCATCAGACATTAATCTTTGAGCTAATTGACTTGATTCATACCAGAAATCATAGTTACCAACATAAAGTTGAATTTTACCGAAATCTAAATCAGCCATATGTGTACAAACTTGATTTAAGAAGTGACGGTCATGGGATACTACGATAACTGTGTTTTCAAAGTTAATTAAGAAGTTTTCTAACCATTGAACAGCTTTAAGATCTAAGTTATTCGTAGGCTCATCTAGTAAAAGAATATCTGGTTGACCAAATAATGCTTGAGCAAGTAAAACTTTTACTTTTTCTCCAGCTTGTAATTCGCCCATTTTTTTATAATGTAAGTCTTCAGTAATACCAAGACCCTTTAATAAAATGGCAGCTTCTGATTCAGCTTCCCAACCATTTAATTCTGCAAACTCACCTTCAAGTTCTGCAGCTTTCATGCCGTCTTCTTCAGTGAAGTCTTCCTTCATGTAGATTGCATCTTTTTCTTTCATTACTTCGAATAAACGAGTATGACCCATAATAACAGTTTGAAGAACTTCAAACTCTTCATACTCAAATTGGTTTTGTTTTAATACTGCAAGACGCTCACCTGGTGTTACAATTACATCGCCTGTTGAAGGCTCGATATCACCAGATAAAATTTTAATAAACGTCGATTTACCCGCACCGTTCGCACCAATTAAACCGTAACAGTTACCTGGCGTAAATTTTATATTAACATCATCAAATAATTTTCTGTCCGCAAAACGCAAACTAACATTAGAAACAGTAATCATATTTATTTTATTCCTCCAACTCTTTTGCTCTACTCTTTACAATACCATATTTTAATAAGAAATTAAATTTTTTCTAAAATAATTTCAAAAACAATATCCATTTTTTACAAAAAACATACATTCATTAGTTTTTCATCTCTTTCTTAAAAGTGATATATGAATAAATTGTCGGAACCCCGACTAATAAAATAATCAATGGAATCACAACCATTCCCTTGTTGCCCACCGGAATCAAATAAAGCAATAAGAAACATAGTCCAATGATCATAAATAATCTACCACTAACGCGATGTGTTTTTTTCCAAACATTTTCGCTACTTAATGTCCACGGTGTACGAACGCCTATAAAATAATTCGAACGAACATGTGGCATATAATTTCCAAGAAACATAAACAAAAATCCAATAAATAAAAAGCTCATCTGCCCAATACGAATGTTATAACCTAAACCATAAAATAAAACACTCATATTAATTAAAAAGAAAATAAATAAGATTCCTGTTGCCATAAAGGATAAGCTTTTTTGGAAAAATTTATAATTCTCTTTTCTAGGATCGATCTTTGGTGTAAATACTGGTAGTAAATAAACAAAAATCATAATGATATGCAACTCAATAAAAGTTTGTATTTTCGAATCGTAATTATTAACATGACCTGAAAAATCCCAATGAACAGGAAGTTGACTTGGTAGATCATGAAAGTTAACGATCCATAATACTAGTGAACAAATAAAAAGTAAAATTGCTATTATATGTTTTTTCAAGATAAGTCTCCTCCCATTTATTTTTCTTTAAAACTATACGCCCAACTAATAATTTCTTGAAAAACTGTCATATTTAAAGAATAGTTAATAAACTGCCCTTTCTTTTCATCTTGGATTAACTGGGCCGACTTTAAAATTTTAAGATGTTGAGAAATACTTGGTTTTGACATATCGAATTGTTCTGAGATTTCTCCGGCAGTTAAATCGTTCTCTTTTAATAAATCTAAAATTTTCCTTCGCGTTGGATCCGAAAGTGCTTTAAATAGTTCATTCACATTTCACACCTCAAATAAGATTTAGTATTTAGTTAATTAACTAAATACTAAAATCTATTTATGCAATTGTCAATTATGCTAAAATTAGTACTATATTATTTTGTTTTTAAATGGTTTCTATATAAAATAAGAAATTAAAAGATTAGAGGGTTTAAAATGGCAAATAAACTATATTATGAACAACCAACATTAAAAAATTGGATTACTAAAATTACAGAAATAAAAGAAGTTGATTCATTATTTCATATTAAGCTTGAGGATTCTACATTTTATCCTGAGGGCGGAGGGCAACCTTCAGACTTCGGTACAATTGATGGATTTGAAATTGTTGAATTATTAGAGGATCATGAGGAAGTTATTCATGTTTTAAAAGAAAAACCAACTAAACTGGAAGTAAATTGTGAAATAAATTGGGATCGCAGAATTGATCATATGCAGCATCATAGTGGCCAGCATTTACTTTCTGCTACAATTATCGAATTATTTGATATCCCTACAGTTAGTTTTCATTTAGGAAAAGAGACCGTTACGATTGATTTAGATACTCCTTCTCTTTCTGCTGATCAATTAATTCAAATTGAACGAGCAGTTTATGGAAAGATTCTGGCTAACGAAAAAATTAAAACCTACTTTGTTAATAAAGATGAATTAAACTCGCTTCAGCTACGCAAATTGCCTAAGGTTGAAGAGAACATAAGAATTGTTGAGATTTTACATACCGATTTATCTGCATGCTGTGGTACTCACGTAAAGCAAACTGGTGAAATTGGCTTAATAAAACTAATTAAGACTGAGAAAGTTAGACAAACAACACGACTTCATTTTAAATGTGGCTACAGAGCACTAGAAGAAATTCAAAAAACTAGTAAAACATTAGCAAATATTAATCAATTATTGAATTCACATTCTGAAATCTTAGTCGATAAAGTTGAGCAAACGATAAACGAATTAAAAGAAGCACAAAAAGAAATCGAAAAAATGAAAGCGACTATTTTTGAGTCAATTTCTAATGAGCTACTATTAAGTGCAACAAATGATATTGTCATGAAGTCCTTTAAAGAAGAGTCAGTAAAAGACTTACAATTACTTGCAAAAGCAATCCAAGCTAAAAAACCGTCATTACTTGTTTTATCAAGCCTAAAAGAGAATAAATTATTAGTAATTAATCAGCTTAAAAATGATGTTCATTGTGGTGAGCTAATCAAAAATTTACTAAAACAAGTTGAAGGTAAAGGTGGCGGGGGTTCTCAACAAGCACAAGCAACATTTGAAACTTCACTTCTATTAAATGATGCAGAAAATTTAATAAAAAGTATTCTTTATCCTCAAGTAAACGCATAAGTGAGATTTAAGTAGAAGCAATCGCTTCTACTTTTTTATTTTTATTTAGATTTTACATAGTCTTTTTATACTATTGATGCGATAATAGAATTTGTCGAATAATATTTAGGGTAGATGGGGAGAAATTTATATGTGGAAAAACCGCAACGTATGGATTGTGTTGTTCGGTGAATTTGGGGCTGGTATAGGTCTATGGTTCGGAATAATCGGAAATTTAGAATTTATGCAAAAACATGTACCTTCTGATTTCTTTAAATCGTTAATTTTATTTTTCGGTTTGTTAGCTGGTGTATTAGTTGGTCCATTATCAGGCCGTTTAATTGATCAATTTTCAAAGAAAAAGATTTTATTAATTAGTGGATTAGGTCGTACTTTAAGTGTCGTTCTTATGTTTTTTGCATTAAAGTATGAAAGTATTATTTTCATGGTTTTATTTTTAATTATGCTACAAATTTCTGCTGCTTTTTATTTCCCAGCGCTTCAAGCGGTTATTCCAATGATTGTGAAAAACGAACAATTATTGACATTAAATGGGATTCATATGAATATTTCTACAATTTCTAGAATAGCTGGAACATCAATTGGTGGGGTTTTAGTTGTATCTACGAGTTTATCAAATATGTACGGTATGAGCATGATCGCTTACGCATTTTTATTTTTAATGACCTTCTTTTTACGAATTGAAGAACCAACTAGTAAACCAATAAATGTGAATAAGCAAAAAAAATCGAAAGAAGATAAAGGATTTTCAGAAGTATTTGCACTTATTAGAAAAAGTCCAACAATATTAAATTTATTTATTTTGAATCTGATTCCTGTTTTATTCCTTGGTGGATTTAATTTAATTGTAATTGAAATAAGTGATCTTCAGCATGACCCTTCAATTAAGAGCCTGATCTATACAACTGAAGGTATCTCTTTCATGATTGGTGCATTTGTCATTAAACGCTTAACAAAAAGGTTTACTAATAAACAGCTATTATACTTTTCAACATTTTTAGTAGCCTTTGCACAACTTACACTATTTTTTGCGAATCACCATTATATGACATTGATTTCATTTGCAATTTTCGGATTCTCAGTTGGATGCTTCTTTCCTGTTTGTTCAACAGTTTTCCAAACATCAATTGATAAATCATATCATGGACGACTTTTCTCATTTAGAAGTATGTATGACCGAGTAACTTTTCAAATCGTACTTTTAGGCACTGGCTTATTTTTAGATACGATTGGTTTACGCTATATGGTTTTAATCTTTGGAACTATTTCGTTAATCATACTTACTAGATTATTATATGTTGAGAAAAAATCTAAAACAGAATTTATTAATAAGGATCAAAAAATATCTGTATAATTGAAAAAAGTATGAATTCAAGTTGAATTCATACTTTTTTTTAATAACCATATGTAGCTAAAAATTCATTCACGCTTGAATACAAAGTCACTACTTCCCACTTTCGTTCAAATTCATAGGCTGTACAAACTTCCCCTGATTCCTCATTAATAAAGATTACATCATCAGTCTCATCGTCAAAACCGATTATTAACCAATTGTCATTCCATTGTATTTTTTTACTTAAGTCTTTTTTTGCTTCGCTTACATCTTCTTCTTTAATAAAATAAATTGTCATATTTTCATTAGAAACTTCTTCTATGCCAAGACCTTGAATTCTTGAATACCATTCGTTTTGCATTTTTACTCCTCATTTCCAAAAAAGAAAGCCTGTATCAACAAAGTGATAACAGGCTAACTGTTTTACTTTTGTGCTTTTTTTGATTCAGATAAATTTGACTTATCTTCATAGTTCGGTTGTTTTTGACTTGAGTTATTTTTTCTTCCACCATTCCCACGACCCATTTCATTCGCCTCCTTAAATTGTCATAAAAATATTTTATACAAATTAAAGAGGACTATCCCATGAAATTAAAGTAAGAAAAAATAGATAACAAATTGAATAAATAGGATAATCCAATAACCGAAAACAAATTTTGGATGTTTTGTTTTATGCCTAAAATAATACATCCCTAATATTGAACCGATTGATCCTCCTATAATAGCAAATAAAAATAAAATACGTTCAGGAATTCGCCATGCTTTTCTTTTTGCCCTAGATTTATCGATACCCATGATCGCAAATGAAACGATGCTAACTATTACTAAATAAAAATTAAAATACCCTACCATATGGACCTCTCAAACCCACGTTTATTTTGAAATTTTTGCTGTTTTGCTACGGGTTGTTTGTATTAAATCATTTACATTCAGTTGGAGTTGTATACCTATTTTTCCTCCACTAACAATAATCTCTTCTAAATTATTAGCAGATTCCTCAATAAATGTAGGATATTGCTTCTTCATTCCTATTGGTGAGCAACCACCTCGAACATATCCCGTATTAGCTAAAAGATCCTTAACCGGTAATAATTCTACTTTCTTTTCTCCAGCAGCCTTTGCAGCTAATTTTAAATCTAATTCTTTTTCAACAGGAATGACAAATACATAAATTGCTTTAGATTGACTAATTGAAACAAGTGTTTTAAAAACTAATTCTGGATCTTTGTTTATTTTAGATGCAACTGAAACACCGTCAATCTTACCATCATTCGATTCGTAATTTAACGTTGTATAAATTACTTTTTTTGAATCTAAAATTCTCATTGCATTTGTTTTACTTACAGCCATTTTTACTCCTTTCAAAGCTTCAACATAATTTTAAGCAGAGATTGATTGCTTTTTATTTCGTTTTTTAAGCTTTTGTTCAATTGATTTCATAAACGGCGTAGTTGACACAGCAAATACGATACATGCTAGCCAAATAAATGAAAATGATACAAAATCTTTCTTTGAAAAACTTTCATTATATAATAAAACCCCTATTATCAAACTAATAGTTGGCGAGATAAATTGCAAAAATCCTACATAAGTATACGGGATCAATTGTGCAGCTTTCCCGAAAAATAATAATGGAATGATTGTTACTAAACCTGCACCTACTATTAATAATTGCTCGGCTGGGGCACTATGAATCAGTCCCGCCTGTCCTTTAGATGATAGATATCCAAAGTAAAATAAGGCAACAGGAAAAACTAATAGTGTTTCAATTGTAAGACTTAAAAAAGCATCGATATTAAGGATTTTCTTTAATAAACCATAAAATGCAAAAGTTAATGATAAAACGATCGCAATGATTGGTAAAGTCCCTGACATAATTGTTAAATAGACTACTCCAATTGTTGCTAAGCAAACTGAAACAATTTGCCAAATTGATAATGACTCTTTTAAAACGATTACACCAAGTATAATACTAACTAATGGATTAATATAATAGCCTAAACTCGCATCAAGAATATGATTTGAATTGACAGCCCAAATATAAATTAACCAATTTGAACTAATTAATAATGAAATAGCAATCATTGAAACTAATACTTTTTTATTACTTACAACTTGTTTCCAAGTAATTTTAAATTGTTTTAATTTTTTTGTAAGAAGAATGAAAAGTAGTAAAGTTACAAAAGACCATATAATACGATGTGTTAATATTTCAAAAGGTGAAATATCTTGAATTAGTTTCCAATAAATTGGTAATACTCCCCAAACCACGTATGCAAGTACACCGTACAAAATCCCTTTAAGTGTGTTGTTCATTCTCTCCCAGCTTTCTATTCATTATTAATGTGCTATATCAACCTTTTTTTCTTCTGATTGCTCAGACGGTAGAAAAAAGACGAAAATAAACGTAATGATACTAAAGACCACCATAAATAAAGTAATGATTTCAAAACCAGCTGTTACTGCTTTAACCGTTGATAAATGATTGATTTGATTTTGAGCACCTAAAACTAATTTATGGCCATTCAATACTTCGGATGTCTTTATCGTAAAAATGGTACCTAAAACAGCAACCGAAATTGTCTGAGAAAAAGTATTTAAAAATGAATTTGCAGCAATTGCTATCCCCCTTTGATTCATTTCGACAGCAGAAGAAATTAGAATCATATAGATTGGGAAGGATAATCCAAAGCCTAGGCCTAAAAATGCATTAAATGGATAAAGTAATACTTTTGAATCGTGGAAAATGTTCATCCCTAATGCACCGATTATACATAAAAAAGCACCTAATAAGATGATACTCTTTGCTTTCATTTTCTTTATTAAACGACCAGATAAAAATGAACCTAATGTCCAAGCGAATGAAAGTGGAATTAACATTAAACCAGATTCCGTTGCGCTTAATCCAAACACACTTTGATTATAAACAGGTAAATATACTTCAATCGATATTAGAAGTGCGTGTGCAATAAACATAGCTGCATATGTAACGACTAAATTTCGGATTTTGAAAAGAGAAAGTGGTAATAATGGTTCCTTTGCTCTTGTTTCAACAAAAAGAAATAATGCAAATAAAATAATGGCAAATGCAAATAGAAACATTAGATTTGGAGAAGTCCAGTTATGTTGCTCTCCGCCTACTACTAAAGCATATAAAGCAGATAAAGTACTTAAGATAAAAAGTATTGAACCTAAATAATCTATCGAAATAGCATTTTTACGCTCAATTTTTTGATGATAATATTTCCAAAATAGAATAGTAGAAATGATACCAAATGGAAAATTAATAAAAAAGATATAACGCCAAGAAATGAAGTCTACGAAAAAGCCACCTACTAATGGCCCAATTACACTTGAAACTGCCCACACCGCGCTAATATACCCTTGAACTTTAGCTCGTTCCTGGTAAGGATACAGATCGCTTATTACTGTCATCGTTAAAGGTAATGCAGCTCCTGCACCTAGTCCTTGAATTGTGCGAAATAAAATTAATTGCCCCATATTTTGCGAAAAACCACATAATACTGAACCAAAAATAAATAGAATAATCCCAAACATTAATAAATTTTTACGACCAAATAAATCCGATAGCTTCCCATAAATCGGTGTCGTAACAGTCATTGCCAACATATAAGCCGCAAAAATCCAACTCATCAGCTTAACACCAGATAATTCTGTCGTAATGGTTGGTGTAGCAGTTGTAATTATTGTCCCTTCAATAGCAGACAGGGTAACAGCTACAAGCAACCCTATTGTTACCAACTTTCGATTGGTTTCCATAATATACCCCCGTTCTAAAGCAGTGATCAGAAAAGCCCTTTCCCTATACTGCCTTAAAAATAATAGAAGCTCTAATGGAGCTTCTATTATTTCTTAGCCTACTTTTTCCAATTTTCTTCTATAAATTCATCTCTACCAGACATAGCTCTGTCTTCTTTATAGTGTTTTGGATTTTTTTTATGATAGTCTTGATGATAATCTTCAGCCTCATAAAAAGTAGATGCTTGTAAAATTTCAGTGACAATCGGTTTCTTAAAAATATTACTTTGAATTAATTTTTCTTTTGATTCCATTGCTTCATTAAGCTGAGATTCATTATGAACAAAGATTGCAGCTTTGTATTGTGAACCTCTATCTTGGAATTGACCGTCTGGATCTGTTGGATCAATTTGCGGCCAAAATAATTCTAACAGTCTGTTGTATGAAAATAATTCATCATCAAAAGTAATTTGAACTACTTCATAATGACCTGTAGTTCCCTTTTTAACTTCTTCATACGTTGGGTTTTCTAACTCTCCACCCATATAACCTGAAACAATACCATGTATACCAGGTAAATCCTCAAACGGTGTTACCATACACCAAAAACAACCACCAGCAAATGTAGCTTTTTGAATCATTTTAAATCCTCCTTACAATACCTAGTTTACATAATATTATTATGTAAAACCCACATATTTCTTTAATCTTATCTTATCTCTTTTAAATGAATTTTTAAATATTTTAGCTCAAAATAAAATCCGTTTTTTTATTCGTATTTGAAGTTTAGTGAAAACATTTAGCTATCAATAAATATGTATAAGGACAATTACTTATTGAAATGGCTCTGTTATTAAGTTTTTTGATTTTTACTTTTTCATTATTTATAAAATTTTTCTATATGTGCCCAATGTATATAGTTAAAAGTATATGGAAATTAACTAAATAGACGATTTAAAGGAGATGAAAATGTGAAAGTAGAGCTACTTACATTTTTAATAGACTTTGTTATAGCAGCCATACCAATACTATTAATTGCATGGCTAATTTGTTTAATCTTTAAAAAGCATCGAAAAGAAGTTCTACTTGGTGCTCTATCCCTAGCTCTTCTATCTTCTTTTGTTCAGTTTTATAAATCATTCGATACAAAAAGTTTTATTAACAGTATTACATCAAAAAAAGAGACAAAGAAAGAAACAGATAAAGAGTTACAGAAAGAGCAATCTCAAAAATCTGTAGAATTTAGAGATTTAGAAAAAGGTAGAATTGAGAGAATCATCATTGGGATACAACAGAATGACCCATCATTTTTAACACAAGAGGTTCATAAAGAATTTTGGGATATTTTAGAAAGTCATGGTGAATTATCGGAGAACCAGATAGATGTTATAAAAGAACCATATATTAGTGCTACAACAGAAATGGGGTATTTTTATGAGGATGCCATTATCTCATTAAATAGTAAAGAGCCGTTTATTTCAAATAAAAGAAAAGATCATGAGTCCATAATGTTAGGAGAAGGGCTTATTACGCAAGAAAAACTAAATAAGAATCAACAAATACTTGAGAAGATTGCAAAAAGAGAACCTGTTTCTGTCCCAGGGAATGATGGAGAATTTGTGCTGGATGAGATTCAGATGCAAGTCATAGCTAGTCGTTATAATAGAGCAGTGTTTAATATTGAAGATTTGTTTACAAAATAAAAAAGAAGCAGTGTGTTACCCATTGCTTCTTTTTTGATTGCTTTTATTGTTACACTTTCGATTTCTTTTTCTAGGTAATCAAAGTTTTGTGTAACTTTATTTTTAGACTAGTGAAATTGAATTGAACTTCTTTAAATGTCGTAGCAATACCTACTAACTGATTTGTATTTGTTTCTAACTTCACGTACAATTCTCTTTCACCATTGTCGGAACGAAGACAATCTTCAGCAACCATTTTATAATGGTCTTCACGGTGTTCTCTATGTTGTCGTTCATAGCTGCAATTTGGTCTTTGTGACTAACTAACACTACAAACATAACCCATAACTTAAATAGACATGAAGATTACAAAGATCATGATAATGCTAAAAAGTAACATAAAAGGTTTATAACCCTTAGTTATAGCATTGATTATTTTCTAGACAACTCCGATTTGTTGTTCTGGTGTCATACTGCGACTACCTCCCTATCTAAAACTAAAATTGTAATTTTTCGCAGTACGAAATATAAAGCTCAGTAGACCGGCTATAAACGTCGCTCTATTTTTATTTGGCTAAATATCAACAATTTTCTTTAACAGAGCCATTGAAAAATAAAGCCTGTACCTAAGTTTATAAGTAATTATTTATACAGGATGTAATTTTAATTATCACCCACGTAACTGAGTTCCGTATAACTCAAAGAAAAAGATAGACGATAAGTCGATCTTTTTCTTCAATTAAAGTATGTGTTAGTTTTATAAGAGATAACATTTTATTACATAAAATTTCTTAGTTAATATCCATTTTTCTGGTTGTTATACGAAGGGAAATAAAAAAAGGTAGGAATACTAGCATTTTTCAATTAACTCTTTATTTAGAATTTGGTCAATGTTTTTGAATTCCCAATAGGGAATTTCCAGTAAGCGAATGTTGTTGGCTTGGCAGTAGTCGCGTTTAATTTGGTCACGTTTTTGTACACCTTTTAAAATTCTTTCTCCTTTTTCCTTGTCATATTTATGGGCAAAATACACTTCATAATGTTGGATTCCTTGATATTCAATTAACAATAATAAATGATTTCCTATGAAAATGGCAAAATCAAAAGGTAATGTTTTTTTATTTTTACAATCATCAAATCTATATTGTTTGATATATTTGATTCTATTTTCGTCTAACCATTTATTAATAGCCTTTTCACCTTTTGAAGCGAAACATTTTATACACCTCGTACCATTTAAAAAACTATTGGGAACGATTGAAAACAAATAACCACACGTATTATGTTTCATATCAACTTTGGTTAATGCATTTTTGTATTCGCTGATCACTTCATATTCATTTCCAACAAGCTTGTAAACCTCTTCTAAAAATTCCTCATTAGTCTTTTTAGCTTTTCCACTACATTTAATACATCTACTTCCCTTTAAAAAATCGAGTGGATTAACTTCTATCAGATTGTTACAAATCTTATGTTTCAATGTCACTTTTGTAAACGTGTTTTTATATTTACTCACCACTTCATATTCATCTTTAACGATATTATAAATTTTATCAACAAATTCATCATGGGAAATGCTTCGTTGGTCTATTAAACACAGTTTACATTGTTGACTATTGTGTAAAAAAGAAGAAGGGCGAACTTTTATCTTTCGATTACATTTCGTATGTTTCATTTCAATGGGAGTGTGACCATTCACATATTCTCCTACAATTTCAAATTCATATCCTACTAAAGCAAAAACTTCTTTTTCAAATTGTGCATGCCCTTTATTTGAATTGCTGGCACAGTTATAACAACGTGTACCAAATAAAATATTTGATGGTAAAACATCAAATTCATAACCGCATACATTATGTTTCATTTTTACTCTTGTTCTATTATTTTTGTATTCACCTAAAACTTCATATTCGCCATCAGTTAGTTGATAGATTTCTCGGATAAATCTTTCATGTGATTTTGTGTTTTTTTCAGCTGCTCTTTTTCTCCCGCATTTTTTACAACCTTGACCTCTTAAGAATTCATTTGGATTGATGGAAAAGATTTCTCCACATGTGTTATGTCTCATTTGAACTTTTTTATTACTTTTTTCATATTGACTTAAAACGTCATATTCACTTCCGGCTTTCATGTTCACTTCTGAAACAAATTGTTCATGTGATTTGGTATATTTTTTTACCATTTTTTCTTTGAAACATTTTTTACATCTAGTGCCACTTAAAAAACTATGTGGAGTGGTTAAATGAATGGTTCCACATTTTGTATGTTTGATTTCTACTTTTGTTTCCGTATTCACATATTGACTCAGTACTTCATACTCATTCCCCACTAAACGAAACACCTCTTCAAGGAATTGGTAATGTGTTTTTGTTTGTTTCTCGGTTCTATTTTTTATTCCACATTTTCTACATCTATTTCCTCGAAAAAAATCAGTTGGAGTAATGGAAATAATTTCACCACATTTATGGTGTTTCATTTGTACTTTGGTTTTACTGTTTTTATATTGACTAATAACTGAAAATTCATTTCCAACTAATTCAACTATTTCTTTTACAAATTGTTCCTGAGTTTTTTTCATGTTCCCGCTACATAATGGACATTTTCCACTTCTCATAAAGTCATATGGAATTTTTTCAAAATGACGATTACATGTTACATGTTTTATTTCTATTTTCGTTTTCGATGTTTTGTATTGACCAATTATTTCAAATTCATTTCCAACAAAATTAAAAACATCTATAACAAATTCTTCATGTGTTTTTTTTCTAGACATTATAAATTTTCCCTTCCTTTTTGAGAGAACAAAAAGTTAGGCAAATCTCGCCCAGCTTTGTTGTTACTTGGTTTAAAAGTTTAGTGTCAATTTGATTATTTGTTATTTTAACCGTTGTTTTCTTCAACTATTGCGTTATTAATCATCAAATATTATCTCATAATATATCAATTAGTGTAATTGGGGGTATTTTAGTTTTTAGCAAACCAAACTGCCATTTTCTTACATAAGTATTCGTATATTTTACAGTTAAACCTGGATAAACTAGAACAATAGCAAAAAATGTTTAGGCTTTTAAAAAAATAAGAAGAATAATGGCTTAAATGAAACAAAAAATGCAGTTGAAAAGAATTTGATTAATGAAAGAGAATTAAGCGAAAGATATAAAAACAATAAAAGCCTATTTCGACATTAAATCTACAGGAGACGAAGTATGGAGTGTTTATGTAGAAGATAGAAATAAATCATTCGTTATTTTTATTATTTAAATTGCATAACAAGTCAAGTAGAAGTAGGTCCGGCGAAATAAAAAATAGGAATTTAGACTACAGACTTTAGGATTGTTTCTTGAATCATTGCTATGTTTGGAAAAATAAAGATAAAAAACAAGAAAACCCTAGTCAATAATGTGACTACGGTTTTTATGTTTTTATTTATAGTATTTGTCTTTAACAATAAGATACGATTGATTAACGTTTGAATATGGTTTAATAGAACTTATTTTATTGTCCCACTCTTCTACACTATAAAATGTTCCAAATTTATCTTTGTAAATAGTAATATGAACTGATTTATTTTGATTAGTTAATTTTCGGATGTCTTTTGCTGCATAAGTAGCACGTGCATTAGTTAGATTTCCAGACACTGAATTATATGGCCCCTTGTATTTAATAAATGAAATAACTAACCATTTAAATCCTGATTTTGAGGAAAAATCATATTGTTTTGCTAAAACACTTGCTTCTATTGGTTTCATATAATAATCTTCAATCTGCATACTATACTGATTTGTGCCATAGTTCGAACGGATGAAAGCACCATTTAATGATCCACCTGTAGGAGGAGTTGCAATTACAGCACTTCCTTTAGGAACAAACACATTAAAATACAAAAACATTACAAGGAAAAGTAGAATTACTTTTGATTTGACTAATACTTTTTCCACTATCAAATACCTGCTTTCTCATTTTTTCCAACAATACATATTTATGGTAATTTATTATTGGTAATTAGAGACGGCTAGCTATTGACAGTTTTGTGATGATTAGATGAATTTTCCTTGAACAAAAATGAAACAAGATCCAACACTAAGAGAATGCTTTACTAAAAAAACGATAAAAAAACAGACATAAATTGTCGTTACAAATGACAATTATGTCTGTTTTCTTACCAATTTTACGCAGCAATTGATTTATTATGCTTTATGATTCTAGTTCCAACAAACAACCAAATTACAAATAATAATAAAATAAGTTGTGGAATGATGCTTTCTAATGATGGATAGATCCCTAGTTTAGGCACTGTTGGAAAAATTGTACTCATATGGTCAGGTAAATAGCCGATTCCTTGTAATGCGTGTATACTTTGACCAATAAATTTAAACGTTAAGTAATAAATACATAAACTTGCAATTGTGAAAAATGGTTTTAATGGAATGAATTTACTACCTTTAAGGATGAATACTCCAATAATGACTAGTAAAATGATTCCGCCAGCAAAACCAGCAATTAATTCTTTCGCTGTAATTGAAGAGCTCATACCGATATAAAATACAACCGTTTCAGCACCTTCTCTAAATACTGCAAAGAATGAAAGTAAGCTTAGTGAAAGTATTCCCCCACCAGCAATAGCTGCCTTTGCTTTTTCTTTCATCTTATTACCATATTCTTGTTGACGAGATTGCTTATGTAGCCATAAACCAACCGTTAACATAAAGATAATAGCAATGAGTCCAGAAACTCCTTCAATTAATTGATTACTAATACCAGCAGATATTTTAGATAATAAGAATTGGAATAGTAAACCTGCTACTAAACTAGCTAAAATACCAAAAGCACCACCAACAAAAATCCATTTACGTGCTGATTCTTGCTTTCCTTTTGATACTAATGCAAGTAAAGCAGAAATAATAATTAATGCCTCTAAACCTTCACGAAAGACAATTGTTCCAGCATCAAACATCGTATATGATGTTTTTTTAGTTGCTGAGTTTAAATTGGTCTGAATTTGTTTTAATGTTTTCATCGTTGTAGCCGATTTAGGCTTTTCAGTTAACTGAGTTAAAGCAATTGATGTATCATTTTCAATCTGCTTATACAAATCCATTGAATTTGCTTGAACCATTACCTCTACATAAGGCCAGTCTTGAATAAATTGATTAAATGTAGCTTGTGCTTTCTTTACATTATTTGACTCTAAAGAACTGATTGTTTGATTTAATAGATTAATTGCCTTTTCAATGCTAACTTCTTTTGATGATTTGCTACTTGGATTATTCAATACATCAATTAATTTAGTAAAAGAATCGTTTACTTTTGTCGTTGATGGTTGATCTGTAAACAAAACCGATCTGGAAGTGATCATATTCGCTTCAATTGAACCATAAAATCCGCTGTTTGCTTTTCTAACATCGTTTTCTACTTTAGACCATTCAATTTCAAAAAGCTTATACTCTGATTGTGCATCAGCCCATTTTGATTCATTTGATAATGTTTTAACATTATTTAAATGAGCGACTAGTTTACTAAGATTAATTTGTGAAAGATCTTTTTTATCATTCGTATTTTCGATCCAATTTTCTGTTTCAAAAGCGATTGAACGCACATCATCTTTTACTGTTGTTAAATCATTTTGATCAATATCCTTAATCGCCTGATCAACAAGTTTATTTAATTTTGACGTTTTCTTTTCATTTTTAATTAAATCTTTAATTGCTAATAAATCTGTTTTTACTTTATCTTTTTCACCATTTTTAACTTCTGTTAATGAATTACCAATATGTGAAAGTACTTGTTCTTGTACATCAGTTTCAGCGAATGCTTTATTAAACGGACTAACGATCAAACTTAAAAATAGTAGACTTATAATTAAAAGTATATTTTTTTTCATGCAATTCACCTAAAGTAATCCTTCGCCAATATAGCTACCATTTTTGATTCCTGGAAAACATGCAAAAACTGCACTACCATTATGTTCAATATACTCATTCAATAAATCCATTTTTGCTAACTTATCCTGTAATGGAATAAATTGTTTTTCTAAGTCTCTTTGGAAACTAACAAATAGTAAGCCCGCATCTAGTTTTCCTGTTTGAATATCAAGTCCGTCAGTATATGAATAAGATCTTCTTAAAATTTTAATGTTTCCTTTTCCTTTAGCTAAAGCAACGTGTGAATCAGCAGGAATTAATAATTTCCCGTTATCATCTGTTTTCTTTAAATCTAGTTTTGCAAATTCATTCTTTTCACCAATTGGTGCACCAGTTGCTCTGTGACGTCCAAATGTTTGTTCTTGATCTTGCAAAGAACTACGATCCCATTCTTCAACACGAATACGGATACGTCTTGCAACAAGATACGAACCACCTGATAACCAAGCTGGTCCATCGCCATTTTGTACCCAAATATGAGTATTCATTTCTTTTTCATCTTTTGTATCTGGATTTCCAGTACCATCCTTGAAACCCATTAAGTTTCTAGGCGTACTACCAGATGGATCAGCACCTGATGAACGTTGGAATCCATGTTGCATCCACTTCAAGCTTACAGTTCCACGACCAATGCGAATCAAGTTTCTTACGCCATGGAAAGCAACTTGTTGATCGTTTGCACAAACTTGAACAACGATGTCTCCACCGTTCCATTCCTCTCTTAAGTCATCACCAGGGAAATGAGGTAAATCTTTTAATTGAGATGGTTTTCTTGATTGAATTGATAGTCGATCAAAAAATGAAGGACCTACACCAAATGTAAACGTAAGCTTCATTGGTTGTAGACCTGTTGCTTCACCAGTATCAACTGGAGGAGATGTCGGAAATTCAGAATCACCAATTTCTTTTCCTTCACTCATTAATGAAGCTGCTTCAGTCCATTTTTTAAACATTGTTTTGACATCTGCTTTTGATGTAGTCTCTAGTTTGAATGACGCCAAATACATAAAATCTTGAGCAGGAGTTGTAATCCCTTGTTGTTGTTTTCCATAAAAGGGAAGAATCTCCTTTGCATCCGCTTTTGCAGGTGAAAAGAAATTAGTTACTTTATCAGTAGCTGCTTCAATTCCTGTAGCACCAATAAGTAAGCCTGCCCCTCCTACTCCAATCAATTTTAATGCATCTCTTCTAGAAACTTTATTCGTTTCTAATTTTTTCATATTATTTTACCCCTAATGTTGACCCAACTTGAGAAATTGGTTCTGCTAATGCATCTACTTGTTGAGCTAATTTTTTCACTTCATCTTCTTTTAACTGTTTGTAATCAACGTACTGATCACCTTTTTTGTAAGTATTTAACGTTGTCATTAAATCATTAAAACGATTTTCAATCGTTGAAGCTAAATCAGCATCTTTTGCTTTTAATTTTTCAGATAATAATTGAACAATTTTATCTGAACCTTCTACGTTTGCAGCAAAGTCAGCTAAATCTGTATGAGAATATCTTTCTTCCTCACCAGTTACTTTTGAAGATGATACTTCATTTAATAGTTCTACTGGACCTGTTACAAATAATACTGGATCAATTTTAGCCGTTTCTACTTTTGCTCTTAAATAATTAGCATCCGTCATTAACTGTTCTGTATATTTTTCAAGTCCCTTTGTAGTATTTTGAACCCAAAGTACTTGTTCGATTTTATGGAATCCAGTCCACTCATTAGCAGGAACATCACCTTCACGAGCATCGATTTTTGGATCCAAATCACCGAATGATTCTGCTACTGGCTCAATTCTTTCGTAATATGAACGACTAATCGGATATAATCGTTTTGCCTCAGCCATGTTTCCTTTATTTACTGCGTCTACAAATTTTTGAGTATTCGCTACGAACTCCTCTGTTTGTGATACAACAAATTCTCTATAATTACTAATCTCTTTATCTAAGTTAATTTTTGCTTCTACCTTTGAATCTTTTTTAACATTACTAGCTTCTTCACTTTTTTGTGCACAACCTGCCATCATTAAACTTGTAGCAAGTGAAATTGCGATTATTGTAGTTTGCTTCTTCATAAAAATACCCCCGAAAAATCTAAGTTAAGTATATGTAAGTGATATTGATAACTATTATCAGTTATTATCATAATACAATTGATAAAAATTTTCAATTAGAAATTAATAAAAAATACAATTTTAGTTATTTGAGAGTTATGTATTGGCCCAACCTAGATTATTAAATCGATAACTTTTACCTATTTACAAATGAAAAATGACTGAAGTATAGCTCAGTCATTTCTCGGTGTTGAAATACAATCTAGTCAATATTGAAAAATGAATCGAAGTCACTCATGATCCATTCACGCGATAGTAATATAATGTGAAAATGAAATTTGCTTACTCAAGTATGGCTTGTGAGTATGTAAAATGGATGAATTATGAAAAATAGTTACTCATAGAGGGTTCATGAGTAACTAAAACGGCTGAATTATGAAAAATAGATACTCATAGAGAGTTCATGAGTAACTATAATAGATGAAATATGAAAAAGTGTTACTCATAGAAGGTTCATGAGTAACTAGAATGGATGAAATATAAAAAATAGTTACTCATAGCGGGTTCATGAGTAACTAAAATGGATGAATTATGAAAAATAGTTACTCATAAAGGGTCCATGAGTAACTAAAATGGATGAATTATGAAAAAGTGTTACTCATAGAGGACTCATGAGTAACTAGAATGGCTGAAATATAAAAAATAGTTACTCATAGCGGATTCATGAGTAACTAAATGAGCTAAAATTTACAAAAATGTTACTCATAGAAGGTTCATGAGTAACTAAAACGGATGAATTATGAAAAAGTATTACTCATAGAGGGCTCATGAGTAACTAAAAAGGCTCAAATTTGAAAAATAGTTACTCATAGAAGGTTCATGAGTAACTATAAGAACACAAATCCGAAAAAGCGTTACTCATAAAGGCTTCATGAGTAAGATAAAAAGAATTATAAAGAAGGCACCATACTCAAATATAGTCCAAAACCCGTTAACTACCCAATCTGAAATAATTTAGACAAATAAGCATTAGCAAAAATATCATTCTTATCTAGTTGAGCGCGAATACTTAGGAAGTTAGAAAGTTGAGGATATACTTCGTTTAATTTTTCAAGATTCATTGAGTGCATTTTACCCCAATGCGGTCTGCCGTTATAACTTTGGAGAATTTCTTCTATTCTATTAAAATATTCTTGATGTGGCATGCCTTTATACATATGGATTGCGATATATGCTGAATCCCGCATTGAAGCTGGACTAATTAGAAAATTGTCTTCTTTTACGAAGCGACATTCTATTGGGAAATGGACGTTAAATTTCTTATTTTGAATTTCTTCCTGAATTTCTAAAATTGCTTCATCCATCTTTTCAGCAGGAATATTATATTCCATTTCGTTAAATTTCACATTGCGTGTTGTTGCAAATAATTCGTGACTAGGACCGATCATATTAGTGTTTGGAACACTACTACCACTTATTTTACTAATTTGAGGACTACTTTTTGGGAAGTTTCTACTAAATTCACTTAAAAACCAAAATGCTTTATTTTCAAGTGTTGCTACTTTCCATTTTTCAAACTTAAATGAATGCTTCTTCGTTCTTGTTTCATTCATCAGCTTAATTTGAACATTATTTGAATATGGAAATAAGTAAAATTCAAAATGTTCATTTTCTTTTTTCAAATTTGATAGATTACTATAGATTTCATCAGTATTTACTTTTTTGCTTTCATAACGATAAGTTTTAGCAGGTTTTATTCTAATTTTAAATTTAACAACGATTCCTAGTAAACCTAGTGATACACCAATTGCCCTAAAAAGATCTGTGTTTTTTGTTTTTGAACAGTCTAGTATGTCCCCAGACGGTAATACTACTGTCATCTCTTCAATTTGTGTTGATAATATTCCGTGATTAACGCCTGTACCGTGCGTACCAGTTAAAAAAGCTCCAGCAATCGATTGAACATTTATGTCACCCAAATTTTCTTGTGAGTAACCTGATTCATACAATTCAAATCCAAGTTGCTCTAATTTAGTACCCGCCCAAACTTCAGCAGTTTGTTCTTCTTTATTAATTGAAATAACGCCACTTAAGTTGTCTAGTGAAATTAAATAGTCATTTGTAGCTATAAGTGGTGTAAATGAATGACTTGATCCAACTACTCTTATTTTTTTTCTTTCCGAGTTAGCCATGCTAACGATGTTTACAACATCTTCAATCGTTGTTGGGTACATTACTTGTTTTGGATTAAATTTGACACTTCCAGACCAGTTTTTCCACAACATACTTTTCATAGGAAGCACCCCCGATCTCCTCGGTATGTTGTGAAACGGTCAATTATTTTATTTTTACTGACAACATATAGCTCTGAAAATCGCTCAGCAATTTCACCAGCTTTACTTGGTCTAAATAAAATTGCATCGCCTATTTTTAAGTCTTCATGACCTGAGTAATAAACTGGTGTTTGCACTTCACCCGCACCTTCTAATGGCAATAATGTACAGTTAGTAGGAGAATATGGGGTTGGCAATTTCTCTTGCCCTACTGCTCCTGATGCTATAAACCCTCCACTTGTGCATGTGAAAATTTTATCTGCTGGTTTTCGAATAATTGGTAAAGCAAAACCAATTGCTGGTTCGTATTGAAAGCTCCTGTACTCATCAAATAAAGTTGGTGAATAAAATCCAGACCCAACTGTAACTTCTGTAACTACCTTTTCATTCGAAGTTGATTGAAGACTTCCTGTCCCACCACCATTTACAAAATCAAGTTGATATCCATCTTTTTCAATATATTTAACAATATCCTTTCGTCTTTTTGCAATTTCACTTAAGGATTTCTTTTTAAGATATTGAATGACTTTATTTTTTATAAACCTATTTTTTACATCGTCACCAACCCCAGCAATTTGGGCTTCATACCCCATAATTCCTTCTAATCGAACATTCAATGATTGCAAAATATGTGTGAGTATTGGAACTAAATCTCTTGTATTTTTTATCGGTGACCTTCTTACTCCAAAATGAAACCCATAATAAGAAGTGCTCATGTCTACATCAATACAAAGAGGAATGACAACCTCATTTTTTGCTGCAACTTTTTCAATCATGCCGATTTGTTCCGTCTCATCTACCATACAAATAATCTTTTTACCTTTTTTTATTTGTAAGGCAATTTTATTTAAGCCACTTACATCAACCGTTGGATAGCCAATTAACAAATTATCAAAACCATTTTCGGCAAGAAAGTCTGCCTCATGTGGGCTATAACACATTAATCCCTCAAAACATTCATCGCTTTCTAAAATATAATTTAATACTTGTACACTACGAATCGACTTTGTGGCAATCCTTATTTTTTTACCGTTTGATTTTTTTGCAATATCATCAACATTTTTAACAAAAGCATCCCAATCTAAAAAAGCACATGGCATAGACATTTTAGTAAAAACCGATCGATCGACCATTTATTCACCTGTCCCTATCCCTTAGCATTTTTATTATTAATTTATGCGAAACTTGATTTAATAAGAATAAAAAAAATTACATAGAATATGCTCCATGTAATTTTTAAAAATCGATAAACCCTTTTAATACTTGTATAGTTAAAGTACTTTGCAATCTTACTGAATTAATTGATTGATTTAAGCTCACATTTGACATAGGAATACCGTACCAAAGTACTTCATTGTCAATCATAATAAACGGTTGAACTTGATCTTTTTTAATAAATCTTCTATTCTTTTGTTTTTCAAAATGAGCTTCACTTATAAATAAAATTGGAATTTCGATTTCGTTTATAATTTTTCGAATTTCCAAAGACATAGTTGATAAATTAGGCATTGAAACAACTATATTTTTATTTGCATTTTTTAAATCATTCACTAATTCAGTTATGCCCTCAGTTGAATCATTAAAAAATAATTTCAACCTCTTAGAAATACTTTTCGTAAATAGTTTATTGAATTCTTCTTTAGCCACTTTGTGATCATGATTAACTTGATATTGAATTAATTTATTGATCGCTTTATTTGGTTTTGTTTTATTTTTGACAAAAGGAATATCTGCAATATGAATAAATTTGCCTCTCGCCCTAGTTAGTGCAACATTTATTAATCTCTCACTATTTTGATCTGTTAGTAATAATCCAGGTGAATATTGTGGATAAGTATCAACAGAATCAAAAATAATCACATCGCATTCCGCTCCTTGAAATCGATGGACTGTTGCGATTTGTATTGGCAATTCTCTATATTTTGTTTTACCGATAATCTCTTTATGTAGAGCAGAAAGTAATTTTGCTTGAGCTCTGTATGGTGTGACAATACCAATAGAATTAACTCCATCTACTATACTTGTAAGAATGCATTGGATGGCAATAATCGCGCTTCCTAAATTATATCTTGAATTTGTATTTGAATCTTTTAAAGCATAGGTTTTTAGAAATTGTGAATTAATTAAACTATTTGCTTTCATAGGAAAAGGTCTATGCTTTGCAATTTCTTGTCTTCTTTTTACTGAAGGGTGGTCAAATACTAATGATTGGTAAATTTCTTTATTCGTAAATCCTGATATGGCAGGATGCATTCTTCTTTGTTTATTTAGCAAAACTAAGTTAGGTAATGGTTCACCGTTTTCAACTCTTTGAACAATCCCCGTATGATGAAATAAATCTTCTTGAAGCCATTTCTTTACATAATCATTATGAAAACAAGACGCAATTGGTGGCAATTGTTTAAAATCTCCACATACGACAATTCGTTTTCCTAAAGTTGCAGCAAATGCAATTTGTGGTGTATATGCCATACTGATTTCATCAACAATTACTAAATCAAATTGTCTTAAATAAATTAATGGATCAATTGAACATTTTGATAATGTAGTTCCAATTACTTTTGCTTGATCGATTAACTCTTTTTCTTTTTCACGGATTTCACTTCGAATTTTATTTAACTTATTTTGAATTTTACTCAAATCATTTAATTCTTGTTTCGAAGCCGCTCCCCTTCTTGCTTTTTTTAACATTGAATGCTTTCGTTCATCCAAATTTTCCAATTCATCATGGTTTATCTCACCACTTACTTCAACAAGCTTTGACGAAAGAATGTCTTCATGCTGTAGCAATACTTCATCTTTTGTATAGCCGTATCGGACGATTTCTCCACTTTTCCATTTTTCTTTCTGCTCTAATTCATGTATAACATTCTTCATTAAAACGTCCACTGCCGCATTTGAATGAGCAATAACTAATACAGATTTATTTTTTTCGTAATGCTTTAAAATAATCTTCGTTAAATTATAAGACTTTCCAGTACCAGGCGGTCCCCAAATATAAGTTGTTGCATTATAAAAGGAACGGTAAATTAACTCCTGCAAAACTGAAGTATCCTTTTTCATTTTCGTTAAATGCTTAGCAGTCGAATCAGCATTCATTAATTTCAGTACTTTTTTTTGTTTACCTCGATAATCTTTAATCTCCTCAAGTCGATCAATTAACTGATCTAATAACTCCCATGGCTCATTAAAAAGTTCTGCATATGGAATTGTCGTTTGGAAACTTTCATTTATTTTTATTTCGACTTGTGATCCCTTAAATGATAACATCTCACCTTGATATTCTTGATTTTCTATTTTGATCCGAACAGGTGTGCCTTCTGGAACAAAAATTTCTGCATAAATCGTAAATAAGATTACCGTACTTTGTCCAATTTGATATAAAGGAGTTCCTTTTGTAAGGGTATAGCTCCTTCCACCATGAAATTTAAGGTAATTTCGTTCTGCTTCAATTGCTGATTGCCATTCTGTAATTAAATTATTTACGTCACTTAGTTTATTAAGCATCTATTTCACCTTACTAGTTTAAAAAATTTGAACCTATACTCCACTTGTTCATTCACTTTGCTTAGGTATAGATTTTTTTAATGCTAATTTTAAAAAGTCAATATAAACAAGTGCCTCTGCTGGTAAAAACACATCATTTCTCTTCACCCAGCCGATCTGAACTTGGTTTGCTCCTTCAAGTGGAATTGAGATAATATTTGGATTCATATAGTTGTGAACAATACAGCCTGTTCCTAGATTATAGCTATCTGTATTTGAAAGAAGATTATTCATTGCCCCTCGATCTTGGAGATAAACAAGTTTTCCAATATTGTCTACATCGAGTGCTTCTTCTGCAAAATGCAATAACATATCATCATGCTGATATGTCAAATATGGATAGTCAGTTAACTGATCTAATTTAATCGATTCAAGATGGGCTAATGGATGTTCTTTTCGCAAAAAGACGCGTTGTTGCAAAGTAGCTATCGGATTAAATGTTAGTGATTTTGACGTAAAATAACGTGCAAAAATATGTTTATTTAACTCAGTTAGCGATAAAATTCCAAGAATACTTTTACAAGAATGAACATCTTCAATTACATCAGTCGTCTTTCCTTCTCGAATCGCAAACTCATATTTCTGTTCATCAAAATAATTCATTAAATTTGCAAATGCCTCGATTGCAAAACCATAATGTTGGGATGAAATGGATAGCTTAGTTGAGTCAGTTGTTTTCTCTTTGTGAAAATGATGGACAACAGATTCCATTTGTTCTAACAGCATTTTAGCGTAAAATAATAGTTCAGTGCCATCTTTTGTAAAGACAACACCTTTATTCGTTCGATCTAAAATCATGATTTCTAACTCAGTTTCAAGATCACGCACAGCTTTACTAATACTAGGTTGTGTTACGAAAAGTGCAGTCGCTGCTTTACTAATCGAATTGTGCTTTGCAATCTCCACTATATATCGAAATTGCTGGAGTTTCATGTATTCACCGTCTTTATATATATTTTGTCGATTTTTTTTGCTATAACTTTAATCTATAGCAAATGATTAAAAATTTCAATTTTACGGTTTGGGTGAAAAGTTTTAAAATATGTAATAACAAACAATTACATATGAGAGGAAGAAAAAAATGATTAGGGAAGCAACTAAAGAGGATTTACTAGACATTTTAGCGATTTATAATGATGCAATACTTAATACAACGGCGGTGTATTCCTATAAATCTCAAACACTAGAAGATAGAAAAATTTGGTTTGACCAAAAGATGCAAGAAGGTTTTCCAATCATCGTTTTCGAAATAGATGAAAAAGTGGCTGGATTTGCTACATTCGGCCCATTTAGAGCGTGGCCAGCCTATAAATATTCGATTGAACATTCTATTTATGTAAATGGTGAGTTTAGAAAAAGAGGCATCGGAACTTCTTTAATGAAGGAATTAATTGCCATTGCGACAAAAAGAGAATACATGACATTAATAGCAGGTATAGATGCTGAAAATGAAAAAAGTATTGCTATGCATAAAAACTTTGGATTTGTCCATTCAGGTACTATAAATAAAGCAGGATATAAATTCAATCGCTGGCTTGACCTAGCTTTTTATCAATTAGAACTTAATGGCCCTAAAGAACCTGTAGAAGATTAAATAAATATGAAGATAATGAAAGGGCATGTTTTGATTGTATTTTCAAAACATGCCCTTTTAATTTTATTTAAATCGTTCAATTACTTATCGGTAAAAAAACTATTAATTATATAATAAATTTGCAATTAAAAGGACTAAAGTCGAAACTACAATGAATCCAATAAAAAAATATCCTATAAACCTGATTGCCCTTGGCTGTTTACCTAATTCTAAACTATTTCGTTTAAAAGGAATGACTCCTTGCATTTTTTGCAAATCCTCAATTGGTGAAAAGATTTTGTCATCATCAACCATCACTTTGCTTTCGGGTTTTTGAGTTTCATAAATTTTTTTCATAGAAATTCACCTACTTTTTGAAGTTAATTGCATAGTTAATTAGTATTTTATTCCATTTCAAAAGATAAAATCCTTTAAGTCTCCTTAATAATCTATAAAGGACAGGTGAAGAGTTATTCCTATTTTGCGAAATCGGTTAATAGAAAGCATAAATACTTTTATACATATTTCGTAAAAACAACATATGTTATAAAAAATGCCACTACAAAGTACAAAACTCCAAGAAGCTTCTTTTTTTTGTCGATACTTAGTAAATTGTCAATTCCACTGAAAATGAGCATACTCATGAGAAGTAATTGCTGATATAACTCGCTTATTTTTGAACTGTCATTCCAAGTAAAACCAACATAAATTAACAAACTAATGGCACTTATGATCGCTAAAATTTTAAAGATATTTTTAATCATTCTGCATAATCTCCTTAATTTCATAAAGATATAATGCGTTTTTCCACGTTATCTTTTTTGATTGGTTTTTTATCTAATGATTCAACCCGCTTATCAATAGACTATAATACGTTAATCCACCTAGGTACGACTCTTATGAAGACATAAATTCAACAATTATAAAGATAAACCTTTATTTATACAAAAAAATGAGCCATTCGTTCATTTCCGAATGGCTCATCCTTGTTCTCTTTATTCAATCGATGCGATTGCTTTTTTACCAAATTGTTTTTTGTATAATTCTTTATATAAACCGTTTTCCATCAATAATTCTTCGTGTTTGCCTTCCTCAACTATTTCTCCATCCTGAAGCACAATAATGTGATCAGCAGCCATAATTGTAGAAAGACGATGTGCGATAACAATTGATGTTTTATTTTTTAATAATCCTTGAATTGCACTTTGAATATAAAACTCTGATAAAGTATCTAATGAAGATGTTGCTTCGTCAAGAATGATGATTTCAGGATTTTTTAATAAAACTCGAGCAATTGATAGTCTTTGTTTTTCTCCACCTGAGAGTTTGATTCCTCTATTTCCTACAACCGTATCATATCCATTTGGTAACTCCATGATAAAATCATGTATATAAGCAGCTTTACATGCTTCAATGATTTCTTCACCTGACGCATCATCTTTTGCATATAATAGATTTTCTTTAATCGTTCCATTAAATAAATAGCTATCCTGGGTTACGAGGCCAATATGAGATCGTAACGATTGGATTGTGAATTCCCTAATATCTCGACCTCCAATTTTTATAGAACCAGAAGTCATGTCATAAAGCCGAGGTATTAAATTTGTAATCGTCGTCTTTCCTGCGCCACTTGGTCCAACTAAAGCCGTCATTGTACCAGATGGGGCATTGAAGGAAATGTTTCGTAATGCGGTTTTGTCTTTTTGATAATTAAAAGAAACGTCTTCAAACTCAATATCTAGATTCATAACATTCATTTCAACTGCATTATCTCGATCTTTAATCGTTAATTTCATATCAAAATATTCAAAAATACGTTCAAATAAAGCAACTGAGCTTGTGATATTGACGTATAAATTTGTTAATTGACTAACAGGTCCGTATAAACGTCCTAGTAAAGCGACAAAGCTGATGATTGCCCCAATTGTTATTTCACCTTGAAAATATAAATACCCACCATATAAATAGATTAACATTGGACCGATGCTAGTAAATGTACTTAGAATCATCATAAACCAGCGCCCTGCCATAGATTCCTTTATTTTAAGAGTTGTAGACTGTACATTGATTTCATCAAACGTTTTAAATTCTCTTTTTTCCTTTGTAAAAAGCTTCATTAATAAGTATCCACTTATACTCAATGTTTCTTGTATTATATGATTTTGCTCACTCGTTTTTTCCTGTGTCTGTTTTGCAATACTCCATCTGACACTTCCCATTTTTCGAGTTGGAAGAATAAATAGTGGCACGATGATTAATCCTAATATCCCTAGCTTCCAATTCATTACTAGTAAGGTAACAGCAGTAGAAATAAGAATGAATAGATTATTAGCAAAACTTACAATCGTACTATCAAAAACTGCTTTAACACCAGAAATATCAGCCGTCATTCGAGTGATTACTTCACCTTGCTTTACATTTGAATAAAATTGTAGTGGCATTTGCTGCAAATGAACATACATTTGGTTTCTCATATCGTAAATGATATTTTGAGCAACATAGGCATTTAAATAATTTTGCCATACGCCTAACAAACCTGAAATAATTGTCGTACTAAGAGAGGCGAGTACGAGATAAACTAGTAAACTTAAATTCTTATTTGGTAATGCGGTATCAACAATATGTTGAATAATAATTGGAGGTAAAATGCCTAGCACCGAAGTTACTAGTAAGATAAGCACCACAAGTAAAGTTTGCTTCCAATAAGGCATAAAATATTTCCCAATTCTTAGCAGCAGTGCTTTTGTAATATTCGGTTTTTGTGCATTTTCATCAAATCGCATTCGACCAAATCCATGGGGACCCATTGGAGGTCCTCCACCAAATCCTGACATAATTTTCAATCCTTCCTAATTTCTAAAGTGTATTTTGCTCATTTACTAAATGAGTTAAGATTTGTTTTTGCATTCTAATAAGCGAATTAATCTCCTCTTCGGAAAATTGTTCCATAGAGTTTGCTAAACTCTTATAAGCCTCTGACTCTTCGCGATAACGTTGGCAAATAAGTATACCTTCAGAGGTTAAAAATAATTGAGTTTCTCGTCGATCTACAGCCGAAGTTACCCTTTTTACGTAATTCTTTTTCTCCAACTCATCTATACTAAGACTAACTCTGCTTTTTGCAGATAGTAATCTTTCAGTTAATTCTTTTTGTGTTAAACCTTCCTTATTACGAATTGAATTCAATATAATTAACTGTTGAACCGTTAACCCTAGTTTAGTAGCCGTTTGAAAGCTTAACCTTTTTAGTTGGCGTGCAATTGAGAATAATGAGTTCGTTAATTCAATTGCTTGCTGCAGTTCTGACACGTATACCATCTCCTATATTAGTTCACATTATAAACTGTTTACTTTATAAACTAATAATAAACCTTAGAGTTTCTTTTGTACAATTAAAAGATGTTAATAAAGAAAACTGTATGTTCATTCAAATAACATTCACTTTATTGTTATTTTCACTTTGTTACATTTTCCATATAACAATATATTCTGTACAACTTAACCTGTCTCAGTTTTTAAAATATTCTTTCGATTATTTATATAGTATGATAAGAATTATCTAAAATTAAAGGTGGTTTTGAATTTGAAAGCAGTACAAATTGATGAAGCAAAGCAATTATTTATTGACGATTATCCAATGCCTGCTTTAGGAGAAAATGAACTTCTTGTAAAAGTTCATGCAACAGCAATTAATCGCGCTGACTTATTACAAAAACACGGTAAGTATGCCGTACCTCCAGGTGCTTCTCCAATTTTAGGATTAGAAATGTCTGGCATTGTTGAACAAATCGGCCCAAATGTAACGAATTGGAATATTGGTGATCGCGTTTGTGGATTATTACCAGGTGGAGGTTATGCACAATATGTTTCCATCCCTGCCGATTTAGTAATTCCAATTCCTGATCATCTTTCATTCGAAGATGCTGCAGCCATACCTGAGGTCTTTTTGACAGCATACTTAAATTTATTTGAGTTAGGTAAATTAAAAGAAAATGAAACGGTGTTAATTCATGCAGGAGCTAGTGGAGTTGGAACTGCAGCAATTCAACTTGCGAGAGAACTCGGAGCAAAATCAATCGTTACTGCAGGGAATGAATCGAAGTTAGCTGCATGTACTGATTTGGGAGCGAACTATGTTGTAAATTATAAAAATGAGGATTTTAAAACGAAAGTTGAAGAAATAACTGTTCATGCCGGAGTCGATGTTATTCTAGACTTTATTGGTGCATCCTATTTCCACCAAAATCTTCAATCATTAACAACAAATGGTAGACTGATTTTAATTGGAACAATGGGTGGAATTAAAGTAAATGATGTGAACTTATTACCACTTTTGACGAAGAGAATTTCGATTATTGGAAGTACTTTGCGCTCACAAACGCTTGAACAAAAAATCCATTTAACGAATCAATTCAAAAAATTTGTCTTACCACTTTTTACGAACAATAAAATAAAACCAATTATCGATTCAGTGTATAGTTGGCATGAAGTAAATGAAGCTCATAGTCGAATGGAGAACAATTTAAACATTGGAAAAATAGTCTTGAAAATAGATTAAATTAAAGAGATATAAAAGGGGATAAAAATGGTCTTACTTGGTTCAATTGTCAACGCAGCAGCAATTATTTTTGGCTCATTACTAGGTGTATTTATTAAAAGAATTCCAGATCGTATGAAAAACTTAGTAACTCAGTCAATTTCATTAGTGATCATCGTAATCGGTTTTACATTAGCAATGAAAACAAATCAAATTCTAATCGTTGTTTTTAGCCTCTCTTTAGGTGCGGTAGTCGGAGAATGGTTAGATATCGAAAGTAAATTAGATAAATTAGGTCTATTTATAGAAAGTAAATTTCATTCTAAAAATGAAGGATCCATTTCAAAAGGTTTTGTTACTTCAACTTTATTATTTTGTGTTGGTGCGATGGCAATACTAGGTGCGTTAGACAGCGGTCTTCGCCACAATCACGAAATTTTATATACAAAATCAATGATGGACGGTTTTCTATCAATCATTTTAACATCAACTCTTGGTATTGGCGTGTTATTTTCCGCTTTACCGGTTTTAATCTATGAAGGCTTTATTGCTATTTTTGCATCATTTGTTCCAAACTTAGTCACACAGCACTTACTCAATTCAATCATTGCCGAAATCTCAGGTACAGGCGGTATTTTATTAATCGCTCTAGGATTGAATTCATTAGGTGTAGTAAAAATAAAAATAGGAAATATGTTACCTTCAGTTTTATTTGCACTTATTATTGTATGTATCATTCAATTTTTTAAATAGAAATTACATATTTTATTCACAAAAAATGAGCCCATTTTAAGGGCTCATTTTTCATTTATGTAGATGTACTTTTTCTTAAAATAACCTTTATCTTTATGATATAAAATTAAGGCGATTAATAAGACTCCTGCAGCAAGCCAAACCGACTGATTCCCAATATATTTTGTTGAAATACTTCCGAATAAAGCTCCAAACGAAAAAGAAAGGATAATCACTAAAAACTCCTTAAACTTTGTTTTTGCTTCCTCGTCTTGATTTACAAAAGCGGTATACGCGGCCTGTGAAGCAATTCTTATATTACCAGTTGTCATTGTCGAATTATATGTCCACTTATCTAAATGAGTAAATGTTGAAATTTGCAATGAAGATACAAATGAGATGCAAACAGTTACAACGATATTAGGTATACTACTTGGTAATACCCCTACTATTATTAATACTACACATTCTAAAATTAAAATTGAGCGTCTATAGCTGTATAAAAGCTCCCTTAAGCGCGGATGCTTAACAGATTCAGCCACCAATACGCCTAGAATAAATGCGATGATTGGCAGTATGTAATCAACCGAATTCTTCCAATTCCCGTATGATAAATTGATTGCTAGTAGCACAAGATTACCTGTTTGTGCATTAGCAAATACGCCGTCTCTACTAATGAATGTATATCCGTCTAAAAAGCCACCGACTAAAGCTAACAAAACGCCAAGATAAACTGAATTTGATGATAATGAAGGAATTATTTTTTTAGATTTCAATCAAAGATCTCCTACTACAAAGTTAAATTATCATTATCTTATCATTAGAATCACCATTATTATGTTTATAATTGTGAACATTCATCCTTCATTTCTAAGTTATTTAGTAAAAATGAGGTCTGTTAACATGATTAGTAGTCTTTTCTTACGTAAAACATCCTTAAGTATTACTGCTGTTGGTTTTGAGTGGAATTATGATGTTCTTCTAGCTTTATCTTCATAAATTCCGTACCCCAATCTTTCATTGCATCGAGTACACTATTAAAATTTTTACCTAGATCTGTTAAAGAGTATTCCACTTTCGGAGGAACTTCTTTATAGACTTCCCTGTGAACCATTCCATCCTCTTCTAATTCTCTCAATTGTCTCGTCAATATTCCCTTTGAAATACCAGGTAACAATCTTTGAAGTTCGTTAAACCTTCTTGTTTTCTGGCTTAAATGCCATAAGATGACGATTTTCCATCTCCCTGCAACTACATTCTGTGTAAGTGTTAAAGGACAAACTACATCTTGTTGTTGAGGAGGTCCTCCCTCAAAATTAAATCGAGCCATATCCGTAATTCCCCTCTCCTTCATAAAGGTACTATTTTTGTGACTATGTCATAAAAAAATGCCTACTTTTAAAATTGTGACTGTGGATTTAGTATATATCTGTAATGATTAATTTAATATCAAAAGTTATTTTATAAGTAACTGTTGTTGCGTTAAATATAATACTTTTAGGAGAATGATGAAAATGAAAACAATACTAATAACGGGTGGAACAGATGGAATAGGAAAAGGTATTGCAATGCATTACTTAAAAGAAGGCGACCGTGTAATTGTTGTCGGTAGTTCAGCCATGAAAGGCGAACTATTCAAGAATGAAGCTAAAAAGTTAGGAATGGGAGAAAGAGCAATTTTTCTACAAGCAGACTTAAGCTTGGTAAAAGAAAATCTACGACTATTACAAGAAATAAAAGAACGCTTTAATTCACTTGATCTAGTCGTTTTTTGTGCCATAAAACATAATCACTCTTATATTCAAACGCAAGAAGGATTTGAATTTACCTTTGCGCTATATTATTTGAGTAGATTTATACTTAGCTACGGATTAAAAGAGTGTTTAGAAACATCAAAAAATCCTACGATCATAAATGTTTGCGCTCCCGGTATGAAGGGTGAAGTAAACTGGGAGGACCTTCAGCATAAAAAAAGCTTTAAAAATGTCTCTTTTCATGGCAGCCGTTTAAACGATTTACTTGGTGTTGCTTTTGCTGAAAATGATCCTGCTCATAAAATAAAATATGTACTTTATAACCCTTGGGCAGTACAGACCTCTGGCGTTTTTGATATGGTTAAAAATCCATTGATGAAAAATGTAATGAAAATGTCGTATAAAATAATTGGGAAAACGATTGAAGAAGGAATTAAACCAATCATAAAATTAGTAGAAAATCCTCCAAAATCTTCTTTAACAGCTTTTAAAATGGAAAAAGAAGTTAGTCTAACTATGAAAACATTTGATAAAGAACTCGCTCAAAAGCTATATGACATTACTGTACAAATGCTGGAGGCAGAAAAATACTAAATAAAGAGGCCGTCTTAAGGCAAGGTATCTGACAAATAGGCGGCTTATATTTCAGTTTTAGAATGTATTTTGACGTAGTTGCCAATTTTAATATATGTATAAGTGAGCGTTCAAATAGAGGTGAGTTAGCATTAAATTTCGAGAAATATGGTCGTCCTCATTCTATCAGCGGGGGTATCTTATTGGAGTTTTTTAATTTTAGCTGAGTTTATGATTTCCATTAAGACAGATTGAATAGATTCCTTCACTTTTTTAATCGTTTTTGATTAAATTAAAGCAAATTTATTCATTTTCCAGTTGTGGATAGCTACTTTTGAACAATTATTTAGGCTAGATCCCCCAACAGGTATAGGTATTATTCTATCTAAAGTGGGATCCAATTAAATTTATTTGCAGTTTCTCTAAATTTAATTGCAGTTTTCTTAATTTTAATTGCAGTTTTATTGATTTTAATTGCAGTTTCTCTATTTTTATTTGCAGTTCGTACTTTATTTGCAGTTTCTAATTTCTTATTTGCACATTTCACAGTTTTATTTGCACTTAAACTTTAATTTCAACTACTCTTCTTTTACTACTTAATTTTCAATATACAAAAAAGGCTAAATCCCCAGGATTTAGCCTCCAATCATTATGTAAAATTCAAATACTACCTATTCAAAACATAGTAAATAACGTAGAACCAACTAAAAAATCCGTGAACTATTGCCCAGAGAACTGATTTATGAATACTCCAAGAAATTGTAATAGCTAAAGCAGAACCAAACGTCATTGCACTTTTAGAGCCAACTGGAACATTGAATTTTTTTTCTGTCCGATCTTTCATACTCCAACTCCCATTTCCTATGAATCTATATTTCTATTTTATTCTTCATTGAAATGGATATACCCATTAACAATTAAGATTCTGTTAATTACATAATTTCAATGGGCCTAAACTATTGGATGATTAATCAATAAGACAGTTAAATTTAGTTTTTCTATGTTAATATCCCGCTAAATCATCAACAAAATAAAAAAAAGACGTTCAACTTAAAACTAGAACGTCTCCTACAGAATCATTTAATGATCTTAACCATATGGTCTTCATCATAAAATTCACCATTTACAAATAAAGCTCTTTTTTCAGTTCCGAAGCTTTCGAAGCCGACAGATTCATAAAGTTTTTTTGCAGAAACATTTGCTGAAATGACTGCTAATTCAATTTGTAAAATATCTTCAATTTGAGTTGCATGCTGAATTGCTTGGCTTAAAACTTTTTTGCCTACTCCTTTTCCACGATAATTTGGATTGACGTACATGCCCCAAACTGTTCCTTTATGCTTCATTTTTTCAGAGCGTTTTTGGTAGAAACCAGCAACTCCAACAAGTTCTTTCTCGTCAAATGCTCCTACGATAAAATTATCAAAGGTTTTAGGAAAATTATTTGTATGTTGTTCCATTGTTTTTAGTTCATATTCAGAAATACTTTCTCCGAATGCTTCTGGCGAGAGTATTAGTCCTTCTTTTCTTAAGCGTATAAATTCGGGTAAATCTTCAAGTGTAAGCTTGCGAATTTCCATCTGTTTTTCTCCCTTCAAACTATTAAACTTTTAATATTTGTCAATTTCAAATATAACATATAATTCTGAAGTTTATGAATACAAATAGACTTATCATTTTTATCATGATAAGTCCTTTTAAACAGATTAAAGTTTGATCGAGACAAGTTTCAATTCTGTCATCTCTTGAATTGCATATTTAATTCCTTCTCTTCCATAACCGCTCTCTTTTACTCCACCATATGGCATTAAATCAACTCGGAAAGTTGGAACATCATTTACGAGCACTCCACCTACATGTAATTTTTTAGTAGCGTATAATGCCCTTTGTAAGTTATCTGTATACACTCCTGCTTGTAATCCAAATCGACTATTATTTACTTCATTTATGGCATCATCAAAATTTTCAAATGAATTAATAACAACGACTGGACCGAATATTTCTCTACATGATACCTCACTACTATTTTGAACATTTGTTAAGATCGTTGGTGTGAAAAGGCGGTCATCTACTACATTGCCTCCAGTTACTAATTCGGCTCCATCTTTTATTGCATTTTTTACCCAGTCATCTATTCTAGCAATATCCTTTTTCGAGATTAAAGCACTAATATCTGTTTGAAGGTCTAATGGTGAACCTTGTTTTAATCGTTCAGTCGCGTTTTTCATTTTCACTATGAAATCTTTATATAGGGTATGATGTACAAATATGCGTTGCAACGAAATACATACTTGACCGTTATATATAAAAGCTCCCCATACGCAACGATTAATTAGCTCATCCGTTAAATTAACTCCTTCGTCGATAATTAATGCTGAGTTAGATCCAAGCTCTAATGTTACTTTCTTTAATCCGGCTTTATTTTTTAAAGATATTCCTACTTCAGGACTACCAGTAAATGTTATTGCTTTCACTTCAGGATGCTTAACTAATGCATCACCAATTTCTGAGCCTTTTCCAGTAATTAAATTAAATGCTCCTTTTGGTAAATCTGTTTTATCAATCATTTCTGCTAATGCAATCGCTGACAATGGGGTTTGGCTTGCTGGTTTTAAGACGATTGTATTACCTGCAGCAATTGCTGGACCTACTTTATGCGCTACTAGATTAAATGGAAAATTAAATGGAGTAATTGCACCGATTACGCCTACTGGTTCTCTAACAGTGTAAGTAACTCGACCTTCACCACCTGCGACTGCATCTAGCGGTATCGTTTCTCCGTATATTCTTTTTGCTTCTTCAGCGGCAATTTTATAAGTAGCAATCGTACGATCAATTTCACCTAAAGCCGCTTTTAATGGTTTAGATGCTTCTAATGCTAAAATCTCAGCAAGCTGTGAACGATTTTCTTTAAATTGTTCAACTAATTGCTCCAAAATCAGGCTTCTTTCATAAGATGTTAGTTTATCCATTTTTGATCTTGCGTTATTAGCCGCTATGATCGCATCTTCTAAATTTTCAATAGTAGCAATTGGAATTTCAGCCAAAATTTCATCTGAATGTGGAGCATAAAGCTTCTCATGTTTTAGCCCCTCAACCCAGCTACCATTTATATAAAATTGTTTTTTCATATTACTTCACCTCAGATACAAGCTGACTTACAACTTGATGTATTGATTGTTTGATTATATCTAGTCCTTCTTCTAATTCATCGTCTGAAATAGTAAGAGGCGTTAAAAAACGGAGAACATTACTATGAACACCTGCACTTAGTATAATGACTCCATTTTCACAACATCTTTTTGTTAGAGCTGCTACAAACTCTTTTGCTGGTTGGCCAGTAGCATGGTCTATAAATTCGATCCCTACCATGGCCCCTAATCCTCTAATATCGTAAATAATCGGATAGTCATCCTTTAGTCCACTGAAAAACAATTTAATTTTTTCACCTATCGCTTTCGCTCGAATCCAAAGTTTTTCATTTTGAATTTTTTCAATTACTGCAAGTGCTGCTACACATCCTAATGGGCTACCACCATAAGTTCCGCCTAACTCACCAGGTGAAGCAGCATCCATAATTTCCAAACGACCGGTAACCGCACTAATTGGTACTCCGGCAGCTAATGATTTTGACATTGTCATTAAATCTGGTTCAATCTCAAAATAAGTTGAAGCGAATAATTCTCCCGTTCGACCAAAACCTGTTTGGATTTCATCTGCAATAAATAAGATTCCATAGGATTTACAAATAGTATAAATTTCTTTAACGAATTTCTTTGGTGGAACGATGAACCCACCTTCTCCTTGAACAGGCTCCATAATGACTGCTGCGATTTCATCTGGGGAAACATCAGTTAATAGAAAATCCTTAAACTGTGCAATACAAAAGTTTATATATTCGTCTTCTGATAAATCTTTTGGACGATTCGATAAATAAGGGAATTGAGCTTTAAATGTAGCAGGGGCAAATGGACCCATTTTATATTTATATGGTTTTACTTTACTAGTTAGAGACATCCCTAATAAAGTTCTTCCATGGAACCCTCTTGTAAATGAAACGATACCTGACCTACCTGTATACTTCCTTGCAATTTTAACAGCATTTTCAACGGCTTCAGCACCACTATTTAATAAAATTGTTTTTTTGGCAAAGTCCCCAGGCGTTATTTCTGCTAATTTTTTTGCTAAATCAATATATGGCTTATACATCCCAACGTGAAAACATGAGTGTATTAATAAATCTGTTTGATTTTTAATCGCTTGTACAACATTCATTGGAGTATGACCTACATTTAATGTTCCGATTGCTCCAGCAAAATCTAAAAATTTATTTCCGTCAACATCCTCAACGATTGTACCATTAGCCTTTTCTACAAAAACCGGAGTATTATTACCAACTCCATTTGGAACAAATTGATTGCGTAATTCAATTAACTCTCGCCCTTTTGGTCCCGGGACTCCAGCTAGGACATTAACAAATTTTCGATTTTTGCTCATGTTTTGCTCTCCCTCTTCATATATTAACTGATTAAAATTTTTAGCTTCATTACTAATATACTCGCATTTAACCATTTAAGAATGAAATTAATCTAAGTTAATGAAGAAGTAGAGCTTGTTATAGCATCAATAGTTCGCGTATGTCTTCTTCAGTTAATGAAGTTGATGAATTTGTCTCAACAATTTCTTCAATTAACTGTTTTTTCTTCGCTTGAAGTTCAGTCATTTTCTCCTCAATTGTTCCTTTTGCGATCAGCTTTATTACTTGAACATCATTCAATTGACCAAACCGATATGCTCGATCTGTTGCCTGATTTTCAACGGCAGGATTCCACCAATTATCGTATAAAATAACGGTATCTGCTCCTGTTAAATTCAGTCCAACCCCACCTGCTTTTAACGAAATAAGGAAGAAGTCATTTTCACCAGCATTAAATCGATCGCATATAGCAAGTCGTTCTTCTGAGGGCGTTTGGCCATCTAAATAGAAGAATGGTTCACCCATTTTAGCAAACTCTCTACCAATTAATTCAAGCATTTTAGTAAATTGAGAGAAAATCAATATTCTTCTACCTGACGTTTTTGACGCTTCTATAATTTGAAATAACTGTTCAAATTTTGCTGAACTGCCTTCATATCCTTCAATAAACAGAGCCGGATGACAACAAATTTGCCTTAAACGAGTTAATCCAGCTAAAATTCTTATATGATTTTTTCCTAATGTAAACTTATCAACTGCTAAATGTTTTAAGGTGTCATGTCTTAGTTTTGCTAAATATGCTGCATATAACTTCTTTTGCTCTGGAAGCAATTCAACAGATTCATTCGATTCGATTTTTTCTGGAAGTTCTTTAAGTACGTCCACTTTTAGTCGCCTTAGTAGGAATGGTCGAACTTTTTTAGAAATCGTTTTTCTCGTAAGATTACTAAATTCCTTCAAACCGCCAAATAACTCTGGAAAGACAACATGATAAATCGCCCAAAGTTCTTCAAGTGAATTTTCAATTGGAGTTCCTGTTAGTGCGAATCTTTGATCAGCATTTATCTTTTTAACAATCTTCGCTGTTTGAGTAAAAGGATTTTTAAAGCTCTGAGCCTCGTCAAAAAACACCGTATGGAACTTTTGTTTTTCGTACCATTTAATATCATTTCTTAGAAGCGAATACGAGGTAATGATGACATCAATACGCTCTATTTCATTTTGTAATTTCAATCTACTATTCTTATTTCCGTCTATTACGATTGCTTCTATTTCTGGAGCAAATTTGATGAGTTCGCTTAGCCAGTTATACGTTACTGCCGTTGGACAAACGATAAGAATTGGTGCATTATTTGAACGGATGTCATTTAACACCGATTGAATATAAGTTATGCTTTGTAGTGTTTTACCTAAGCCCATATCATCTGCTAAAATACCACCGAATCCGAATTTAGCTAAAGTTTTCATCCATTTATATCCATATATTTGGTAGTCTCTTAAAATATAATGTGGAGTATTTGGAACCTCTATCTCTACTTCATTCGGATTTACTAAGCTTTCGTAAAATTGATTGAACTCGTTCCCAGTTTTAAATAAATTAGTTTCTTCTATAGTATTTAATAGATTTAGTCCATGTTTTAATGGGACGTTCAATACACTTTCATAATCTAATTCTTGAGAAGGAACGGCATTTAAAAAACGTTGAATTTCCTGTAACTCTCTAGTCTCAAGAGAGAATAATGTATCATCTTTTAATCGGAAGTATTTTCGTTTTTCCTTTAATGCTAAGATTACTTCTTTAATTTGTTTTTCAGGTATATCTAGTTCAAATTTAAATTCTAACCAATTTGTTCGTTCTCTTTTTAAATTAACTCGTATTTGTGGCTTCTTATTTTCTTTAAAAATTCTATTTCTCACTGCAGTTGTTGCATAAATTTCGGTTAGTTTTTCTAGTTTGGGTACAATATGTCTTAAAAACTCATATTCCAATTCTTCATTTTGTAAAAAATAGCCACCCTCTGTTTTTGAAAAAGAACTATCCTCCATTAACTGTAAAATCTCTAATTCTTTTTCCTCATCTCTAATTAAAGTTTTACTAAGGTTTGGTTCCCTTTTATCAAGTGGATTAATCACAATTCGATCATAATGAAATTCAAGACCTGCTAAAAACTTATTTTTTACTCGATCTAAATATAGCTTTGAGATTAGTGGCGTATTTGAAAATTGATTTGATAGAGTCGGCGGAATATTAACTTTGCCAAGCTTTTTTAGACCAGGAATAACTTGTTCGAAGTATAACGGAATTTGATCAGGTGTAATATGAATTATTTCAGAAGTTGATTTATTAACTAATTGTTTTAATTCCACAAGTCGATTAAAATCCTCAATGGTTAAATTATATATTCTTCCATCATATAAGACTTTAGAATAGGCCTCTAGTATGGTTAATTGATTGATCCCATTTGCAGTTAATGTGTACTGGCCATTTAAGAGTTCAAATTCAAAGTTTAAAGGTAATTCCTCTTCAGAAAACGAAATTCCATGATAAATATTGCCGTTTTCAATTACTTTTACATTATTGGTAATTGATAATAAATTGATTAATTGATTAAAAATGGATGGGGATATGATCATATAATCATTCGAAAATATTGTCGTTTTATTCATATATAACGAATCAATAAACATCATCTCATCATCTAATAATTTTATTAATTGTTCCCATATCGAATTTACTTCATCATTCACACAATGAAAAAGAGGATCAAATATAAACTCAGTTGATACTTCACTTGGTTTTCCCTCTTTTATGCTCCATATAAACTGTCGTATATTTTCTACTTTTTTCGTATTAGAAATCATTGAAATACCAATCATTTTTAAGCCATTTTTAATCTCAACTACTTCACAAACGAATTCAAAATCAACAATCTGTCTATTTTCAAAATGTCTTTGTTGTTTTGTATTTCGAACCATCTTTTCATTAAATAAAGTTAAAACACCATTCGACATACTCATATTGTTATTTTCTTTCTGAATATCTGCAGGAAAAACATCTATTTTCTGGTTCTCATAAATTGAAATGAGAACAGCAGCTATGTGCTGACAATCTGTTTTAATTGATGCTAGTTTGGGGCAGGTACATGTGCAATAAAAATTCCCATTTTCTTCTTTAATAACATTAACAGTAAACTTTTCAGATCCTTCTACGTTTGCTGTACATGTATTTTTAGTATATTTTTCGATGAAAACTTTGTTTGAGCGATAAAAAGAGTCTCCCCTTTTGAAGGAGACAATTCCGCATCGTTCTTTAATTATTTTATGACTAATCAATATATCCAAACAATTGCTCCTTTTCTTTTGCTAAACTAATACATCTATTTTATCATTTATTGTCTATTTTTCTAAAAAATTGCTTTTGAATAAACAAAAAAAGAAGCCATTTTTATGACTTCTTTTTGTAATCATCCTTATTTTTGTTCTACAATTCCATGCCTAAAAGCATAAATAACAGCCTGTGTTCGGTCTACTACTTCTAATTTTGTCAGTATATTACTCACATGTGTTTTAACTGTTTTTAAAGAAACAAATAAGGCATCTGCGATTTCTTGATTCGATTTACCTTCTGTCATTAAGTGGAGCACTTCTTGTTCTCGAGCCGTTAAATCATCATGTAATTCACGCTGAACAGACTTTCTCATTCGATTCATCATTTTCCCAGTAACGACTGGTTCTAAAACCGCTCCACCTTTATGAGTTGTTCGAATTGCGTTTGCGATATCGCTAGCTCTTGACGTTTTTAGCATATAACTAATTGCTCCTGCATCAATTGCTGGATATACATTTTCATCATCTATAAAGCTTGTGACAATAATTATTTTCGCTTCAGGCCATTTAGAAATGATCGACTTTGTTGCTTCAATCCCGTCCATTCCTTCCATCACTAAGTCCATTAATATGATATCAGGGCGTTTTTCCAGTACAAGTTCGACACCATCTTTTCCATTACTAGCTTGACCAACAACTTCAATATCAGATTGAGTACTTAAATATGTAGAAACACCCATACGTACCATTTCATGATCATCTACTAATACTACTTTAATCATTTTGCACACCTCTATTCAATTACCGGAATTTTCACTTCAATTTGTGTTCCTCTATTTGGGATACTAACAATTTTTGCAGTCCCTCCAACTTCTGAAGAACGTTCACTGATTGATTGCAATCCATATGAACCAGTTTTACGATTTTCAACGTTAAATCCGATTCCATCATCAATCATTCGTACTAACACAAAATCCTCAATTTTTCTAATCCGTATTTCAAATGTTTTTGCCTTTGCATGTCTCAACGTGTTTGATAAAGCTTCTTGAATAATTCTAAACAAATGATCTTCCACACCTTTTGACAGTGAAATATCATCAATTTTCCATTTTAGTTGAAGTGCTTGACGATTTGTTAGTTCAGTTAAAAGCTTTTCAACACCTTCTTTTAAACTTTTCCCTTCTAACTGAACTGGTCTTAGATGTAGTAAAAGTGCACGCATTTCTGATTGAGCATTAATGGCCATTTTTTCAATATACTGTAGTTGTTCTTTGAACGTTGTTTCACCAAGTTCATTTATGGCTGAAATCATCATGGAAATCGCAAATAATTGTTGGCTAACAGAATCATGTAATTCCCTAGCGAGTCTATGTCTTTCTTTCGTTACAACATCTTCAATTGTTTGAGATTCCATTAATTTCTTTTCATCAACTAGTTTTTGAACAGTCTTTCTTGAATCCTCAATTTGTTTTGAAATTTTTTGAATCTTTAATTCGATTTCATTATCAATTGAACGAATCGGTTGTTCAGTTTCTTTATGATAAATTCCATTTTCTGCCTTTGTTAATCCTTTTAATAAGGCTTTTTCATTATGACGTATTGTACTTAAAACCGCTGTACTATAGACAATTGATATAATAATAATTGCTACAAAAATAATTAATATTAAAGGGAAATTTCCAATTTTATACAAAAATAATTTATCTAGAAAAGTATGATCAATGAAATAATAGACGATTCCACAAATTAAAATACAAGACGTAAATGCGGCAAGACAAATTGATAAAAAGATACCTTTATCGATTTTCATTTATTTGTCACCTCTATATTTCCGATCGCTAAAGAAGTAACAATTTTAATCTTTCTAGAAGCTTCTTTATAATCATTAGAAGTAAATTTACAATTTTTATTAAATCCACTTATTTCATTTTTAAGTATATTAATTTTACCAAATAAAGTTGCATGGTGAATTGAAACTTCTAAGTCATAAGGTACATACAAACTAATGTTGCCTATGATCCCATTTAATACTAAAACTGTTTCACCTTCTGGAATAAAAGACTCAGAAAGATCAATTGTGACATCTCCAATGCCAAAATAATAATCCACATCGTCCAATTCAAACGTGTCATTTTTCAAATGAATATTTGAGAAAAAACGATTTGAAATAAGCGTATTTGTTTGAAAAACACCTGTATTTGTAGTTTCAACAATATTTGGTACGATTACTTTTTCATTAAACTTCGAATTAACAAAGATTAAGTATCCAATATATATAATGATGAATGATAGTACTCCTAGTATCGATTTTAATTGAAAAACATTACTGATGAATAAAATGATCCCACCAAAAAATGCAATATTCGCTGATGTAGAAGGGTAAACTTTGCGTTTTTTAGCCCCGTATTGGAATAAATAAATCCCTACTGCAGCTGCAATTATCGCAAAAGGATTCATAAATAAATCAAATAACAATCCTATTCCTGCGATTATGAACAATAATCCGGTTAATTCATTGCTAGTCAACCGTCTAAGACGCTTCATATAGTTCTCCTCTATTCACTAAACTAACTTGTTAATAGCAATTGAAGCCTTTGTTATTAACTATTCTACTATGTAGTTTATCTATTTTTTCTTAATTATGACACAAACTTAAGTATTGTCTTTTCTCGGTCTTAAGACTGAGATTCACGTGTTGAAAAAGAACTTGTCAATCAATCAGCTATATTATCAGTTTAAACGAAGCAGTGTGTGGTTGATTTCCACTACAGGATTCTCGCTTTCCATGGGGCGAGACCTGAGCCTCCTCGGCGGCGCGCCTGCGGGGTCTCAGCCTTCCCGCATTTCCCATAGGAGTCGAGAATCCTTCCGTTCCAATCAACTTCTTCATATTAAAAAAGCATATAAAAAGAACTCAATAAATCCCCTTTAATTAGAGAAAAATAGAAATTAAATATTCGATTATATTACTTAAATTAGATAAATCGTCTACTTATAAACTAAAATTTAAATTTGTTCTTCAAACAATTAGCATCTCAATTCTTTATATTCTAAAAGTGCAATCAATAAAAATTTGTATATTTTTTCCACTAACTTATTAACGATAAAAACAAATTAATTACAGCTTCAAGTGATTACAAATTTACTATATCTAAACTTAGTAAGATTTAAATCATAAACCATTTATGAGTGAGATTTCCTCATTTTTTCTTACTAATCTACATATTTAAGTTTGTTATGTATACGTAAAGTTTATTTCCTCTCCTGGATACTCTTTATATCTATGGAGAGATATTAGTCTATTCGTTTCTGCAAGGCCTTTAGTCTTCGCAATATCCGCTCCGATCTACTTTTTTGTCAAAAAAACTATCTCAAAAGTGATAATAAAAACATCCTATCACTACTCAAAATAAACAGAAAAACTTCTCAAAGAAAAAGAAGAGTATAAATACTCTTCTCCTCTTATTTATAAGACTTACTATTCATCATTTTGCTAACTTTTTTCCACTTTTCTCTTTCTTGTCTAGCGAGTGATGCGTCTTGTTTGCGTTCAGCGTATGCTAGTTCTTTCATAAGTTTGCGGTAGCTTGTGAGTCTTTCGGGTTCTATATCGCCGTTTTCAATTGCTCGATTTACTGCACAGTCAGGTTCTTTCGAATGTGTACAGTCTGAGAATTTACATGATTTAGCTAGTTCTTCGATATCTGTAAATGTTGAGCTAATATGTTCTTCTCCACCCCAAAGTTGTAACTCTCGCATTCCTGGTGTATCGATTACCATCCCGCCTGATGGTAGGAAGAATAATTCACGATGTGTTGTAGTATGTTTACCGCGGTCATCACCTTCACGAACATCTTGGGTGATTTGCTTTAACTCACCAATTAACGCGTTTAATAATGTAGATTTACCGACACCAGAAGAACCAAGTAATGAAACAGTTTTTCCGAGTGAAATCAATTGCTTCAGTTCTTCAATTCCTTCACCGTTTGTACTATTAACTGAGAAAATCGGAACTCCAAAGGCAATCTCTTCTACTTCTGCCATTTTACCAGGTAGATCATTGCATAAATCCTTTTTTGTTAATACGATAATTGGACTTGCTCCACTATCATATGCAACAAGTAAATATCGTTCTAATCTTCTTATATTAAAATCGTTATTTAATGCCATTACTAAAAACACATAATCTATATTTGCAGCTACTACTTGTTCTTCAATCTTAATACCGGCAGATTGTCTTGAAAATTGGCTTAATCTTGGTAACACTTTTTGAATAATTGCTTTATTTTCGCCATTTAAAGGTTCGATCACAACCCAATCTCCAACTGACGGATAATCACTTTTTACATTTGCTTGGAATTGAAATTTCCCTGATACTTCTCCAGTTAATTCATTTTCTCCATCATGTAACTTATAAATTTGTCTTTGCTCAGATATTACTCTAGCAACAACTGTATTTTGATCCATTTCGCCGAACGATTCTTTCCAACCTAATTGTTCTAAATTCATGTATGTCCTCCAATTATATAAGGACAATAGTGAAGATTTACTTCAGTTTTTGTCCCTTCATTTTCACCTGTTTTTGAAATAAATTAGTTAACTTTCCCATAATTCATCACTCCGTTTCATTTATAGTACTTTCAGTATATCCAAAATTTTGAAAATCGTCCATATGAATTAATTGAATATTAGCAAAGGACATAACATTCTATTTGATTCGACATATTTAGACAATTACCAATTTTTAGGTTAATTAAACTTTTATAATATTAAAAGAAAAAATAATAAAAACCCTTGAAATATTTCAAAAACTTATTATTATTTAAATATAGGTCTTTTTGTTTAGACCCAAAAAAATCCGGTCATTAGACACAGTCTTTAAAATATTGATTTAATGAGAAAAATCAGTATTGCAAGATTTGTCTGACAATATAAAAAACTTTACAGAGATAAGCTGTTATGTGTTATACTAAAATAGTAAATTGATTCCGCGATTTTTTTTGAGGAATCATATATAAATTTAGTAGAATTGCGCTGTTGAAAAATAGTTAAAATTTTTTTAACTTAAATTGTCGAAATTTGTAGAATTTGTAATTTATTTTTAGACTAAATTGACAGAATAGTACATGAATTTGCGACAATAAATATTCATACAGAGAATTACACAAAATAGCACTTATGAGGGAGGAATTTGAATGAGCGTAGCAACACAACAAAAAAACGTTTCATCAAACGAGCAAAAACCGAAAACGAAACACCCGCCTGGCCTTTACCTATTATTTGCAACAGAGGCTTGGGAGCGCTTTAGTTACTATGGAATGCGTGCACTTTTAGTTCTTTATTTAACAACAACTGTTGTTCAAGGTGGACTAGGATTTAAAGATGCTTGGGCACTTCAACTTTATGGATTATTTACTGGACTTGTATATTTCACTCCAATCATTGGTGGTTGGATTACAGATAATTTCCTTGCCAAACGTCGTGCTATTACTCTTGGTGGTATTATTATGGCAGCTGGTAACATCGCTTTATTCGGTATTCATTCTTCAACTGGTTTATACCTTGGATTAATTTTAATGATTATCGGTAATGGTTTCTTCAAGCCAAACATTTCAACAATTGTTGGTGAACTTTATGAAGGAGATGACCCACGTCGTGATGGTGCATTCACAATCTTCTACATGGGAATCAACTTAGGTGCTTTCTTTGCGCCATTCGTAACTGGTTATTTAGCTCAAACTTTATTTGTGTCTAAAAATGCTGCTGGTGCTGATATATTTGGTTACCGTTATGGTTTCTTAGCAGCTGCGATTGGTATGATTATTGGACAAATTATTTTCAACTTATTAGCTTCAAAATATCTTGGTGATTTAGGTACAAAACCTAGTGCTAAGGTGATCAAAGAGGGTAACAAAGCTTCAGTTAAGGATGTTCCTCTTACAAAGAAAGAAAAACAACGTACTACAGTTATCTTTATCTTAGCTGCATTCGTAGTATTTTTCTGGGCTGGATTTGAACAAGCTGGTTCTTCATTAACACTTTATACTGAACGCTTCTTGGATCTTAAAGTTGGTAGCTTCAATGTACCATCTGCATGGTTCCAATCTGTTAACCCATTATTCATCATGCTTTTCGCTCCAGTAGTATCAGCTATCTGGATTAAATTAGCAAGAAGTGGTAAAAACATTAGTGTTCCTGCGAAAATGGCAATGGGACTTATCCTATTAGGTGTTGGTTTCGCATTCACAATTATGGCAGTAATGAAAACTGGTTCAGATCCAAATCATATTACTGTAAAAGCAAACATGATGTTCATGGTTATGACATATTTCTTCCATACAATTGCTGAATTAGTACTTTCACCAGTTGGTTTATCAGCAGTATCTCGTTATGCACCAGTTAAACTTGCTTCATTATTAATGGGTGTATGGTTATCATCAAGTTTCATTGCAAACTTAGTTGGTGGTCAATTAGCTGCATTTACAACAACTTTAGGTATGTTACAAGTATTCTTAGTAGTAGGTGGAGCTGCAATCTTAGCAGGTTTAATCTTACTTGCATTATCACCAAAACTTGCAAAAATGTTAGACTAATTAATAAAATTAAAAAGCACTCGAAAATTCGAGTGCTTTTTTTTATACATTAAGTAAGTATAAATTGGCAGCGGAGAAGAAAAAAAGACGTAGAAGTATAAGTGCAACTACCCCTCTGTCTTCGCCTAAGGGCTCGCCAATCGGGGAGTTTTCTTTATTTACCAGTACTACCAAAACCACTTACTCTGTCTTCACCTGCGATATCATCATCAGCTAATAAGAACTTTTGGAAAACTGCTTGTCCAATTCTCTCTCCCTTTTGAATGATAACAGCCTCTTTTGACACATTGATTAATTGCATCATGATATGTCCATCGTTTGAAGGATTACTGTAGTAGTCTGAATCGATCACTCCTACCCCATTTCCTTTCATTAATCCTTTTTTTAATGGTGTAGACGATCGAACAAATAATGCTAAGAATTCGTCTCTTTGCATATATGCTTTTAGTCCTGTTGCAATTAATTTTATTTCATTAGGATTTATAATTGTTTCTTCAATACTTTCAATATCATACCCAGCTGCATGTGTAGTTGCTCTTTTTGGTAAATTTACTCCGCAGTCTTCAAATCCTTTTGCTATTTCAAATCCTCTTACTTTTTCCAATACTTTCACCCTTTACCATTTATTCCAATACTAGTGTAACATAGAATTAAGCAGGTTCAAGGAAAAGAAGGGAATGGATGGTCTTTTCTCCATACACATGCCCTTAATAGTCTCTCCTTTTGGTAAAGCACCGGACCTGTTATTCATTTTTGCAATGCTATTATCGTTTAATCACATAATAATCCTGTGTATTATATTGTCTAAATCCACAACCTGTATATAATTTCTTCGCATTACTATTTTCAAGCGCTACTTCTAGATGGATTTCGTTTCCAATTTTATTTTCTTTTTCGATGATTTGAAGTAATGCATTTTTACCATAACCTTTACCTTGATATTCTGGAAGAATTGCAAAACCATAAATCCAACTTTCATTATTTTCACGTAAAAGGCTCAATTTACCGATTTTTTCATTATTTACTTCTATTATATATAGTGCACGATCAGGCTCATTTAAAATGCGTTGATTATATTTTTCTGCATCATTTTTTTCAAATCCAAAACATACAACATCTAAATTTGATATAAATGCAAAATCCTGTTGTACTGCTTTAGTGAAATTAACAATCGGTGTACACTCTATTAGTTCTTGTTCTTTCCAAGCCATCTGATATTCAGAAAATGAATATGTACAATCTTCTTGTTTTTTAATAAATTCTTTTGCTGTTTTTGATACTTCTGGAGCGTTTAATAATATTGTACTAACTGGTGCTAAATTGTTTAAAGCTTCATTTATTAAGTTGGAAAATATTCCTTTTCGGCGAAAGTTTGGGTGAACCATACCACAGATTTCAACTTTTTCACCAAAATAGTAAGTTGCTACAAACCCTACTAGTTGATCTTTATCATAATAAAAGAAATCTTCCTTTAAATCGTTCTTCCGATTTCTTAGCATCTCCCAATTTAACTTTAAATTTATTTCTTCAAATTTTTCGCATTCATCTTGTAAATGTTTAATTTCGATTAATTGTTTTTCAGTAATCAATTTTTTTCACCTTTTCTTAAATTATTTCAAAAGCAATTATTCAACAATTTTTTCGATTCCCAGTAATGCCCTTTAAATTTTCTTTATTTCTTCAAGAAGTACTTCTAGAGCATTACTTTGATTCGATGTTTTCAGATTATTAATAAAGACATCCCTTTTGTTTTGAAGTTCTTCAATTGATTGTTGAAGTGTTTTTATTGTTAAATCTTCTTCCTCTAACATTAATGCATAGCCTTTTTCTTTAAAGGATTTAGCGTTTAATATTTGATCACCCCTACTTTGATTTTTCGTAAGGGGGATGATTAACATAGGTTTATGTAATGCTAAAAATTCAAATATTGCATTTGAGCCACCTCTAGTAATAATCATTTGAGATGCTGCTAATAGGTCTGCAAGTTCATCATGAACGTATTCAAACTGCTTATATCGTTCAATATTTTGTAAACTTTCGTCCACATTACCTTTACCACATAAATGAACAATCTGATAATTTTTCGTTAATTCCTTTAATGAATCTCTAACAGTTTCATTTATTTTTTTTGCACCTAAGCTCCCACCCATTACCGTTATAATGGGTAGATAACTTTTAAAATTGAGATAGTCGATCCCTTTTTTTCGCGAACCATTTAAAAGTTCTTTTCGGATTGGTGAACCAATTGATGTCGTCTTGCTTTTTGGAAAATAATTTTTAGCTTCTTCAAATGAAGTAAAAATCTTTGTGGCAAATCGTTGTGATATTTTATTAGCAAGCCCTGGAGTCATATCACTTTCATGTATATAAATTGGAATTTTCAATGTACTAGCTGCTATTATGACGGGGACAGAAACAAAACCACCTTTTGAAAAAACTAGACTTGGTTTCAGTTTTTTTAAAACTTTTCTAGCATCAAGGCAACCTTTTAGTACACGAAATAGATCAACAACATTTTCAAAATCAATATATCTTCTTAGTTTACCACTTGAAATGCCATAATATGGTACATCAATTTTATTAATTAACTCTTTTTCAATTCCTTTTTTAGATCCGATGTAGCGTATATCCCATTCATCTTTACTCAATTCATTAATAATCGCAATATTAGGTGTTACATGCCCAGCTGAGCCACCACCAGTAAATACAATCGTTTCTTTAGACATAATAACTCCAATCTAGTAAATAAGTCCGTTTATTTACTAATAACTTAGTCAAATTTTTTTACATACCCAATACTGCTATCTACATATCCTAACCTTTTATAAAAACGATGAGCTACTTCCCTTTCATCTCTTTTACCGCTAGTTAATCCAATTCCTAAAGCACCAACGTCTTTAGCCCATTTTTCAGCTTTTGCGATTAATTGTTTTCCGATTCCAATTTTCCTGTACCGCTCGTCAACAACAAATGCAACAATTCGTACACTTACTTCATTTCTTTCGTAAAAATGCCCTCTAAATAATCCAACAATCCCTACTATTGTATCATCTACTTCAGCTACAATAGTAAAATAATGCGGATTATTCTTTATTTTCTCATATCGGACTCTCATTTCCTGTTCTGTAGTCGGATAACCAAATTGGTTCATAAGACTAGATAGATCTTGTACATCTGTTTCTTTCACTTCTCTTATGATCATTTCTGCACCTCTTTTATTCGTCGTTCGATAGATCTCCTAACTATCTTTATGTTTCTTTTTAGTTAAAAAATGCTTATTTTGATAAAGTATCGTGTTTCTAATTTCACGATCAATAAATTGTATAAACCATATAAAAAATGCATTACCTCTTTTTACAGAAGTAATGCATTTACATTTTGATATAGGATATTTATCTCTCATTATTTGGGTCGACTTCAAACCATTCTGACATTGATAAATTTGTCGTCTTGTCTTCCCAGTCATCAATTGATAAATCTGAAAAATTTGTTTCTAATAATTGTTCAGATGTTTTTTGCGTAGTGTTGTTTTCATGTTCGTATTGTTGATGTTCCGCTACATGTTTATGTGTATCTGAAGACGCTAATTCTGTATAATTTTTTTGATTTAAACTCGTTATATCTGCTGAGGAATATAGCGATTGACTTTCATCGATTACACTAGCAGTAAGCTGATCCATTTTATCATTGTTTTGATTATTATACTTTTTCCTATTCGCAGCAACTCTAGAGTTTTTCGTATTTGCCTCTTCGTGTTCATTTTCTTCTTTATGATCTCTATGTTCTTTATGATCATGTTCATTTTGATTATGCCCTTTATGATCATGTTCATTATGATCATGCTCTTTGTGATTGCTTTCAAAAATACTTGCTGAAAATTCTTCTACATTATTTAAAAGATTTTGAGCCCAATTATGAGCGTAATTATGGTCATGATGTTCTCTATTTTCTTTTTGTTCACTTTGCTCGGGATGTTCTTGGTGTTCTTGGTGTACTTGGTGTTCATGACCTTCGTGATTTTCATGATGGCCTTGATTCTCGTGATGTGCCTGGTGTTCTTGACGTTCGTGATTTTCATGATGATTTGAATTTGATTCATTTTCATTAATCATCGATAAAGTAGTTTTAAGTTCTTTTTCTATATTAACAATTTGATGATCAAAATTATGTAATTGCTTTTTGATCTTCTCCATATGAGACTCAATTTCATCTATTCTTTTATTAACTTTATGCATATTTTTTTGATGTTCATTTTTTTTCAAATCAAATTGCTCTAATAATTTATCAAATGAAAGATCCATTTTCCTCACCTATTTCGTTTTTTACTATTATGTGTAAATCATCTAAAAACATAAGCTTCTATTTGCTCCTTAATGTAAATTTAACAAAAAATAAAAGGGACTCCTCTTAGAAGTCCCTTTTACAACTATTATCATTCATGTATTTTAAATAAAATTTTACCAGTAAGTACTGTTACATCATTCTGATTTTTTGCATTTACTTTAAAATACAAGCTGTTTTCTTCTGTTTTTTCTAGAATTGAACTTAATGTAATCACATCATTTAGAAATACCATATTTTTAAATCGAATCGAGTAATTTTCAATAAATCCAACTTCATAATAATCCGAAAAAAGTTTCGCTAAATTCCCCATAGTCCACATACCATGTGCGATTATGCCTGGTAAGCCAGCTTTTTTCGCTTCATCATCTATTGTATGAATCGGATTAAAATCTCCTGAAGCACCAGCATATTTAATCAGATCAATTCGTGAAACTGGGTCAAGTACAACTGGTTTTAGAGAATCACCTGTTTGTAAGTCTAAAAGAACACTCATACAGTCAACACTCTCCTAACTTCTTCAGTAATAATGACAACTGATTTAGCAGAAAATATACTATTTCCAGATTGGTCTTCACCATGATCAGAAAGAACTAAGAAACCCATATATCCTTGACCACCACGTTTTTCATAATAATCCTTTATTTCTGTATAACAGTTAATTGTTTCACCTACTAAAAGTGGTCTTTTGTATTCAAACGTCTGTTCTCCATGAATCAAACCGACATTTGGTAAGTTAAAATTTTCTATTTTCCCATAATCAAACACTCTTGGAAATGTAGGTGGAGCAATATTTTGTCCAAATCTCGATTTCATTCCATAGTCTTCATCAAGATAGATTGGATGCAAATCTCCAATTGCTTCAGCGAATTTTTTTACTGCACCACGCTCAACAATATTTTTTACATGTTTAGACCTTTTTCCAATAAAAGCTTGAAACATATCATTCACCTCATTTTTTTAAGATTTAGGACCACCAGCAACATATAAAACTTGACCGTTAACATAAGATGATTTTTCATCAGCAAAAAATGCAACAGCATTTGCGATATCTTCAGGTTTGCCAGTTCTTCCAGCAGGTATCTGGCTTAAGCTTGCTTCAACTAATTGCTCAAATGTAATCCCGATCCGCTGTGCTGTTTCTTTTGTCATTTCAGTTTCGATAAAACCTGGTGCTACAGCATTTGATGTAATACCATATTTACCTAGCTCGATTGCTAGCGTTTTCGTTAATCCTTGTAACCCTGCTTTAGCAGTTGCATAATTTGATTGTCCACGATTTCCAAGTGCAGATGTAGAAGAAATATTAATAATTCTTCCATATTTTTGTTTTACCATAAATACTTGAGCAGCACGTACGACATTAAATGAACCTTTTAAATGAACATCCATGACTGTATCCCAGTCTGAATCAGTCATTTTAAATAGTAAATTATCACGAATAACGCCAGCATTATTGACGACAATATCTATTGAACCGAAAGTCTCATTAACCTCTTTCATCGCCGTTTCAACTTCATTCGCATTTGTTACGTTGGCAACTTTTGTGTAGAGTTCATATTGCTTAAATTCTGTAGCCGTTTGCTTGAGTGCTTCTTCATTTACATCAATAATAGCTACTTTTGCTCCTTCTGTTGCAAATAATTCTACGATTCCTTTTCCAATACCACGACTACCACCTGTAATAAAGGCTACTCTTCCTTCAAATCTTCCAGCCATTTTTCCTCGCCCCTTTTTGTCTAATTTATACGAATTGGCCTAATTTCACATGACCTTTTAATAAATTACGTGAAATGATTAGTCGTTGAATTTCATCAGTGCCATCATAAATTCTCCAAAGTCTAGCTTCACGGTACCATCTTTCGATTGGAAGTTCTTTTGTATAACCAATACCTCCGTGAATTTGAAGTACACGGTCAACGACACGATTGCCCATATTTGAACCATATAGTTTAGCCATCGACGCTAAATGTCTATTATCTTCTCCTTGATCAAGCGTATATGCTGCATTTAAAACGAGCCATTTTGCTGCTTCAATTTCGACAGCTGAATCTGCAATTTGCCATTGTATCGCCTGTCGCTCGGCAATTGGTTTTCCGAATGTCTCTCTTTCTTTTGAATAGTCAATTGCCATTTGTAATAATCGCTCAGCTGCTCCAACCGCATTTGCCCCAACGATCCATCTTGCAAATCCAATCCATTCAAGTCCTAAATTATATCCTCCATGTAATTCACCTAAAATATTTTCTTCAGGTACTCGTACATTATCAAAAACTAAACCAGCAGGTCCCCATTCGCCCATTGTATGAATATATTCAGATTTCCATCCCATTTCACGATCGACAATAAAACAAGTTACCCCATCACGACCACCTGTTTTTTGATGTTTTTCTTTATCGGTAATTGCAATGGCCATTACGAAATCCGCTTCATTTCCGCCTGTAATAAATGTTTTTTCACCATTTAATAACCATTCATTTCCATCCTTCACAGCAGTCATTTTAATATTTTGAGTATCAGAACCAGCATTAGGCTCTGTCATGGCAAAACATGATTTCTTTTCGCCATTAATTGTTGGAATTAAATATTTCTTTTTTTGTTCTTCATTACAATAAAATAATATATTATCCGCAAAACCTCCAAATTTAAAAGGAACAAATGTTTTTGAAATTTCCATGTAAATAATCGCAAGCATCATCTGTCCTAAATCAGCACCACCGTATTCGGCAGGCGTATTTATTCCCCAGAACCCAGCTTTTTTAGCTTTTAATTGGAGTTCTTCTAAAACTGCAGGATCTAAACTCGGTCTACCTTCACGCTCATTTCGAAGTACATCATTCTCTAACGGAATTAATTCTTTTTCAACAAATTTTCGAATTGTTTTTTGAATCATTTTTTGTTCATCAGTCAGGCGTAAATGCATATAATCTCCCCCGTTTTTAGTTTCCCGATCATCAATATTTTCACTTTTAAAGTTGATTAGTTTTTCGGCTCTAAAATCACTTTACCTACTGTCTTTCTTGATTGTAGGATCGTATGAACATTCGCTGCTTCACTTAATGGAAAAACTTCTCCAATCGTGATTTTCAATTTTCCTTCAGCTAGATATGTGAACAATTCTTCAAGGCTTTGTTGAATTAAAGCTTTTCTTCTTAATAGCGGTGGTAAGAAAAATCCGATGACAGATTGATTTTTGGCCATTAAGGAAGAAGGGTAAAATTTACTTTGTTGACCACTTGCTACACCATAAATGACTAATCTACCAAAATATGCTAAACAATCTAATGTTTTATAAAAAACATCTCCTCCAGCCATTTCCAGAGCAACATCTACCCCTTTACCATTCGTTGCTTCAATAACTTTTTTATGCCAGCCTTCTTCTGTATAATTAATGAGTACATCTGCACCCATTTCTTTAGCTAAATTTAATTTTTCCGTAGTACTTGCTGTAGCAATCACTTTTCCGGCTCCAAAAAGTTTTGCTAGTTGCACAGCTAAAGTACCTAGCCCACCTGCAGCAGCATGAACTAACACCGTTTCACCAGGCTCTAACATACCCATTGTTTTTAAAATATGGTAAGCACTTAGCCCTTGAACGGGTAATGCTGCAGCTATTTTAAAGTCCATATTTTTTGGTAAATGAATAATAGATCGCTCATCAGTAATGGCAAAATCTGAGTAACCACCACATTCCAGCATTGAAACTACACGATCTCCAACTTTAACCGAAGTAACTTCTTCTCCAATTTCAACGACTATTCCAGCTACTTCAGCACCAGGGACATAAGGCAAAGTGGTCTTAACAACATATTGATTTTCTCGTCGTGCAGTATCTGCATAGTTAACACCAGCAGCATGTACTTCAATTAATACTTCTTTCCCTTTTGGAACAGGTCTTTCTAATTCAACCTTTTCTAGTACTTCTGGTCCGCCAAATTGTTTGAATTGAATTGATTTCATTCTATTCTTCCTTTCAATTTTTATTTTCCAGTAAATATAGCTTTTCTTTTTTCTTTAAAAGCTGTAACGCCTTCTTGATGGTCTTCAGTTGCAACCATTAACGGCTGTGTAATTCTTTCTAGTTCAAGCATTTCGTCTAATGTTGACGTAAAGGACTGATCAATTAGTTTTTTCATCATTCCAGTTGCTTTGCCAGGTCCTGCTGCAATTTTGTTTGCAAACTTCATTGTTTCTTCTGCTAAATTTTCAACGGGTACAAGTGAATTCGCGACCCCTAATTGATACATTCGTTCAGCTGATACAGGCTCTGCAGTAAAGAAAAACTGTTTTGCTAAATACGGACCGATTAACCTCGGTAAAAAATACGACCCTCCACCGTCTGAAATTAGACCAACTTGAGAAAAACTTAATGCAAACTTACTGTCATTAGCCGCTATCAATAAATCACATGCTAAAGCTAAGTTGAAGCCAGCCCCTGCAGCAAAACCATGAACAGAAGCAATGACGGGCTTTTCTAGTTCTCGAATCGATTTGATCACTGTATTTAATACCCCAATATGTTCGTATACATCATTTGGAGAAACCTGTCCCATCGTCTTAACGTCTCCACCTGCTGAAAACGAACGACCTGCACCAGATAATACAATTACTTTTATTTCCGGATTATTTCTAGCTTGATTAAGTGCTTCAACGATTCCATTTAACATTTCATGACTAAATGAATTAAGACTTTCAGGTCTATTTAACGTTAATGTTAAAATTCGGTCCTTAACTTCCACTAATAAGTGTTGATTACTCATATAATCCACTCCTTTTATGCGAATCTATTTAACTGCTAAATTATGGCCAATCCTAATCAAATTTTCTGTAAATTGATCAAATTTTGAAAAACGTTCGTCACTTGTTTGTCCAGCCTTGAATCGATAAAATATTTGTTGAACAATTACAGCCAATTTAAAATAAGCAAAAGCCATATAATAGTTTATATTTGATAAATCTCTTCCACTTCTTTTTGCATATGCTTCAATAAATTGTTGTCTTGTAAAAAATCCTTCTTGAATCGTAACTGGAGGCTTACCTAATCCATTTTTTAATAAATCGGGATCTTCATTTTGAATCCAATAGCTTAAAGCAACTCCTAAATCAGCTAAAGGATCACCAATCGTTGTCATTTCCCAATCAAATAGTCCAATCATCTCTTTTAAATCACTGCTAAACATTGAATTATTTAATTTAAAATCATAATGAATAATGGATGAGTCATGTTTTTTTGGTACATTATTTATTAACCAACTCATTAAGCAATCAACTTCTGCAATTTCACTAGTCTTAGCTCTGTTATATCGTCCAATCCAACCATTAACTTGTCTTTCCATAAAATTCTCAGGTTTACTTATTTCAAGGAGTGCTGTTTTTGAATAGTCAATAGAATGTAATTCAACTAACTTATTTACCATTACATTCGATATATTTCTTCGATCTTCAACCGTTACGTTTAAATGTGGAGGGAATGATGAGTCAAATACTTCGCCATTTTTTCTTTCCATAATGAAAAATGGACTACCAACGATTTCTTCGTTTTGTGAATATAAAATCGGTTTTGGTGCAGCTGAAAAATGAGGATGTATTTCTGATAAAATACGAAATTCTCTTTTCATATCATGTGCTTTAGGAGCAACTGGGCCAAGTGGTGGTCTTCTTAACACAACTTCCCACTCCCCAATTTTTAGTAAATAGGTTAAATTTGAATGACCTGCAAAGAACTGGCGAATCATTAATTCTCCATCAGGGAGGTCTACTATATTTTCTTTTAAAAATTTATGTAGTACGAGATGGTCTAGCTCTTCACCTTTGCGAACTCGTTTCGTTTCTAATTCTATTTTTTCAGCCATTTTGCCCCTCCTTTATTATGAAAATTCAGTTTATTTTACAACTAAATGTCTCTCTAACTGTTCTCTAAATAATTCAGGAATTTCTTCACTTTTTTGCTCTTTAAAATTAAAAAATACAATTATTGCATTACCAGTAGCAATCTTTTTGTTTGTCTCTTCACAGCATATTTCATGTTCAAGATGAAAGCTTTTGTTTCCAATCTTTGAAATATAACTTGATACAATCAATTTTTGGTTAAAACGACCTTGATTAATAAAATCACACTTAGTTGATGCCAAAATAAACTTCCAGTCTTCTAGATTCATAGAATAACCAAGTGACTCGAAGAATTTTATTCGAGCTTCCTCTAAATAAATGAAGTAACTAGTATTGTTTATATGACCTAATGCATCGGTTTCACAAAATCTTGGAGTAACTGTGAATTTCATCATAGAACTACCTACCTTTATGATTCAAATTTTTGCAGCTCACATATACTAACTAGTCGGTATGTAATTAGTAAGGAGAGTTAAACTAATTCTCCTTACTTTAAATTAATCCCTTTTAAAATCATTTCTTGAAATGTCTTCGCTATTTCTAATGCTTTTTTTGTACCTTCTGGGTTATACCATTCATAGCTCCAGTTCATCACACCTAATATAGCAAATGAGACAATCGGTACGTCGAAATCGGATCTTAAGTCTCCATTTTTAATTCCATCATATAGAAGCTTTTCAATATTAAATCGATATAAATCCCTTTTGGCTTTAATTTCAGTTAAACTTTCAGGGCTTAAATGTCTCATTTCTCTATAAAACACTTTTGCACTGGCACCTTGTTTTTTAATATCTAATAAACTTAAGTAGATTACTTCAAAAAGCTTATCAGAAAAGCTTTTTTCAGAATCATTAATAACTTCTTCCTGCTCATTTAGCACTTCATCAATAAAATGAAGATGAATATCCATTAGAAGCTGTTCTTTACTCGTATAATAGTAGTAAAATGTTCCTTTCGTAACGCCAATCGATTCGACGATATCTTGAATAGATGTACTTTTAAATCCTTTTTGGTCAAATAGCTGGATTGAATATTCCTTTATTTTTTGTTTCATTAGATGTCCTCGCAATCTTAAAAATTCAATAGAATTATATCATAGCTAAAAGGAAGATTTTATAATAATCTAATTAATTAAGTAAAAGGACATCTCATCTTACAAAATATATAGACCTTCCTTTAGAAAAATGATTGATTTTAAATAAAGTAATTAATAAATCTATGTGTTTGCCAATTTCTATTACAGGATACTCGATTTTCTTGGGGCGGGACTTGAATCTTTTTGGATCACCTGTGAGGCCTTTAAGCTTCTATGCCTCCTGAAGTCGAGTATCCTTGCTTGGGTCAACTTAAAAAAAAGAAAAATATTAATTATTTCTGAACAGGGATCTTACTTACCGCTGGTGAATCGGATTTTCGGTTTCTCTAATCGCTCTTCTTAATATTTTTCCAACATTTGTTTTAGGTAGTTCATTTCTAAATTCAATCATTCGAGGAACTTTATAAGCCGCTAAATTACTTTTGCAGTATTCGATCATTTCTACTGAACTAACATTCATACCGTCTTTTAATACAATTACAGCTTTAACAGTTTCCCCTCTATAATTGTCTGGTACACCTATTACAACTGCCTCTTTCACGAAGGGGTGCTCGTATATTACTTCTTCTATTTCACGAGGATATATATTAAAGCCACTTGCTATGATCATATCTTTTTTTCGATCTAAAATCGTGACATATCCATCTTCATCGACGCTTGCGATATCGCCTGTATATAACCAACCATCTTTGATTGTATTAGCTGTTTCCTCTGGTAAATTCCAATATCCTTTCATCACTTGAGGGCCTTTGATAATTAATTCGCCAATTTCACCAACTGGTACTTCATCTACACCGTTTGCTAGGTCAACGATTTTTGAATCAGTCGATGGGTATGGAATCCCAACTGTTCCTGGCTTTCTTACTGCAAACGCTGGATTACAATGTGTTGTTGGGGACGCTTCAGATAGACCGTATCCTTCTAAAATCATCGCACCTGTTTTATTTTCAAACTGTTTCATTAACTCTACTGGCATTGGTGCACTACCACTATTACAAATTTTCATTGTATCGATCCCGTACTTTTCTGAATCTGGATGGTTTATTAATGCAACATACATTGTTGGAACTCCAGGAAATAATGTAGGTTGTTCACTTTTTATTGTGTTTAATACCTCTTGTACTTCAAAGCGAGGAAGAATAATCATTTCATTCCCCATGAAAACGCTTAAATTTATACATACTGTCATACCATAAACATGAAAAAATGGGATGATTGATAAGACGCGCTCACGTCCTTGATCAAATGCACCTTTAAAAAATTCTTTTTGCTGCAAAATATTTGCATACAAATTTCTGTGCGTTAACATTACCCCTTTAGATCGCCCAGTAGTTCCACCTGTATATTGTAGAATTGCAACATCCTCTTCACAGTTAATATTTACTTTCTTCACATCTGGACTACCACTTTGTAAAAATTTTTCAAATGATATACCAGAATCGTAGTTTTCTTGTGATTCTGTAAAACTCACCACAATAATGTTTTGTAACTTCGTTTCATCCATTATTGATTTAACTGTAGGATACAAGCTATTTAAAACAATAATCGTTTCTGCTCCAGAGTCATTTAGTAAATCTTTTAGCTCTCTTTCAACAGACATTGGATTTACTTGCGTTACAATACCTCCTACTGTAAGTATTCCATAAAATGAAATAACATATTGTGGACAGTTTGGAAGCATAATTGCTACTCGATCACCTTTTTGAATTCCATTTAGCTGTAAAGCAGAAGCTAAGCATGTTACCGCGGAGTGAACTTCTTTATATGTCTTTTTTTTACCAAAAAATGATAAACAATTATGATTTGGGAAACTTTCTACAGCTTCGTTGAACATTTCTGGAATTGATTTTGCTGGGATTAATAGTTCTTTTGCAATATATTCTGGATAGTGAGATAACCAAACTTTATTTGTTGACATAATTAACTCTCCATTTCTTATCATATATATTGTGTTAAACTATTCTTTAAATTTAATTGATTAAAATATTAATCCTCCACCATCTACTGATAAAGTTGTTCCAGTGACAAATGATGCTTCTTCAGATGCTAAAAATAAAGCTACTGATGCGACTTCATCAGGACTGCCTATTCTACCTAGAGCATTTGCACGAGACATAATCGGCCATTTTCGTTCATCATTTTTCCATCGTTCAATAATATTTGTATCAATTATGCCAGGAGCAATAGCATTTACTCGAATATTATATTTACCGTACTCAAGTGCTGCATTTTGCGTTAATAGGATTACTCCACCCTTTGACGCATTATAAGCACTAACAAACTTTTTGCCTTTTAAACCTAGTAAACTAGCTGTATTAATAATTACTCCATTGCCTGATTTAATTAGCTCTGGTATTGCATATTTAATCCCTAAAAATACACTTTTTAAATTTGTATCGATAACAGAATTCCATTCAGCTTCATCTAAATCAACGCTTCTTAATTCTGAGTTACCAATACCGGCATTATTAAATAAAATATCGATTCCGCCAAAATGATTAACAGTTTTGTTTATTAAATTTTGAATACTTTTACTGTCGGCAACATTAGTTTTAACGAAAATTGCTTCTGCCCCTAGTTCTTTTATTAAACCTAGTGCCTCTTCACCCGTTTTATCGTTTAGATCAGCAATGACAATTTTTGCGCCTTCTTTCGCAAAGCGAATCGCTGTCGCTCGCCCAATACCACTACCACCGCCTGTAATAATTGCGATTTTTTCTTTTAATCTCATTTTTATCCTCTCTCAATCTATAAATGATTTCATATCATTAGTTTTTTATTGTAGAGAATTCTTCCGTTATATGTTTTTTTAATTCTAATCTTGCTAATTGTGCTCGATGTACTTCATCTGGACCATCAGCTAACCTTAACGTTCTGGCATTTGCCCATTGTGCTGCTAATGAATAATCATTAGAAACACCCGCAGCACCAAAAGCTTGAATAGCTCGATCAATTACTCGTAAAGCCATAGACGGTGCTACTACTTTTATCATTGCAATTTCAGCTTTTGCCTCTTTATTTCCAACCGTGTCCATCATATAAGCTGCCTTTAAAGTTAGTAGTCTAGCTTGTTCAATTTCAATTCTAGAATTCGCAATCCATTCTTGAATAACGCCTTGATTTGCAATCGGTTTCCCAAATGCTTCTCGACTTTGAACACGCTTACACATTTCTTCAAGAGCACGTTCAGCAGCACCTATTAATCTCATACAATGATGAATTCGCCCCGGTCCTAGTCTACCTTGCGCAATGGCAAATCCTTTACCTTCTCCCCACATAATATTTGTTGCAGGTACCCTTACATTTGTAAATGTAATTTCTGCATGTCCATGTGGAGCATGATCGTAGCCGAAAACTGGTAATACTCTTTCAATTTTTACGCCAGGTGTATTTAATGGTACTAGAATCATAGATTGCTGTTCATACTTTGGTCCATCTGGGTTTGTTTTCCCCATAAATATAGCAATTTTACATCTAGGATCGCCTGCTCCTGATGACCACCATTTCCGTCCATTAATGATATAATAATCTCCGTCTTTTTTAATACTCGCTTCAATATTTGTAGCATCAGAAGAAGCAACATCTGGTTCAGTCATTGAAAAGCATGAGCGAATTTCTCCATTTAAAAGTGGCACTAACCATTTTTCCTTCTGCTCCGTCGTACCATATCTTTCTAGCACTTCCATATTCCCTGTATCTGGAGCACTACAATTAAATACTTCAGGTCCAATTAATGATCGTCCCATAATTTCACATAATGGAGCGTATTCTAAATTGGTTAATCCCGCTCCTAAATCACTTTCAGGTAAAAATAAATTCCATAATCTTGCTTGCTTTGCCTTTTGCTTTAATTCTTCCATAATTGGAGGAACATCACTCCAACGATTTTCTTGTGCATTCAATTGTTCCTCATAAATTCGTTCATTAGGATATACATAAGCTTCCATAAATTTAGTTAATTTAGCTTGAAGCTCTTGAACTTTCGGAGAATATAAAAAATCCATCCAATCATCCCTTTCACTTATTTAATTTTCATTTAGCAAGTAAATTATTTTTTAGTATACTAATTAGCTAGCTTTCTAAAGAAATTGTGGCATTTACTACGCTCTTACCTTCTTCAAAAATTGGTACAACTTGAAAGATACTTTTATTACATACAAATTTTAATTCCTCTTCAAAACCATAGCGAATTAACATTTTACCAACATTTGATTCTTCAAGTACTACATTACATTTCTCTTTTAATCCTAAATAAAAATAATGTGCAGATTTAGCTGCATCTGATAATTCAATATTGCATGATTCATCTAATAAACAATCAATAAAATAACCTGCTCCATAAAAATCTTCCATATTAAATTGTCCTGACGATCCCGAACATACTAAAATAATCGACTCGTCCTTATAGAATTGACTTAAATGATTTGCAACTGCACTAGCATTTAAAATCGATGCAGCATATACTCTCTTAGCATTTTGAGATTTTTTTAATGCGACGGTTCCATTTGTTGTTGATAAAACAATCGAATGACCCGCAACAATTTCTTTTAAATTTAATGGATTTGGGGCTAAAAAACCCTCAATTGTATTTCCTTCATATTCGCCAATTAATACATATTCTTTCTTCTTATTTTCATTTGTGAATTGAAGTGCATCTTGTCCATTCATAACAGGTATAACTTCTTTAGCACCGAAGGCTAAGGCCGCTGTAATTGTTGAAGTAGCAAGTAATACATCGAAAACGATTACTATCTTTTCATCGTTTAATTTTTGATCATCAATTTCTTCTTTTTTCATCAAAAGATGAAGTTTGCCCATCTACTTAACTCCTTTTTGATTGCAAAATTTGAAATATTACACGCTTGATGCTCCACCATCTACTACTAAAACAGTACCCGTAACATAATTAGAAGCAGGTGCTGCTAAAAATAGAGCTGCTCCTTTTAGCTCGTCCTCATTTCCAAATTTCTTTAATGGGATCGAATCTAAAATTTCATCCGTTCCATGAGAAATAACATCCTTAGACATTTTAGTAGGGAAAAAACCAGGCGCTAATGCATTTACATAAATACCACTAGAACCCCATTTCGCAGCTAAATCTTTCGTCAAACTAATCACTGCACCTTTACTTGCGCTATATCCAACTGCATTCATCACTTTTGGATTCGTTCCAACTAAACCAGCAATTGAAGCAATATTAATAATTTTTCCGGACCTTTGTTCTAACATGATTTTCCCTACTGCTTGAGTCATTAAAAACGTACCTGTTACATTAACATTCATCACTTTATTCCATGCTTCTAACGGCATCTCTTCAGCAAGAGCCCCCCAAGAAGCACCACTATTATTTACTAAAATATCAATTCGATCAAATTTCTCTTTTGTTAAGTCTACAACTCTTTGTACATCTTCTTTATTAGTCACATCACACTTAAATGCCAAAGAATCGACACCTAAACTTTTCAATTCTTCACTTATTTCTTGACAGGCTTCTACATTCCGAGAACAAAGTACAACATTTGCTCCTGCTTCAGCGAATCCTTTTGCAATTTGTTCACCAAGACCTCGTCCCCCACCAGTTACAATTGCAACCTTTCCTGTTAGATTAAATAATTCCTTTACATGCATGGCAAAATCCTCCTAAAGTTTGTAATTATTTATAAATTGATATTTTTACTTAAACTTCACCTATCATTTAACCAACATTTAGATGATACTAACCAGTCGGTATGTTTGTTAATTTGATAATACAAGATAAATTCTGAATATTCAATAATAAACAATATTAATTTTTTATAATACTTCGATTTGATGCATGCTCGTGAATATTCATTAAAATATTTCATACAATCAAAGAAGATATTGACTGCCTAAAGGATTTTTAATTGAAGTAAAGAATTAATTAAATAGCCTATTTATTTAGAACATTTTTCATTACTTCATTTTAGAAATTAAAAATCAAAAAAGGGCTTATTAGTATGATGAAGTTATTCATATTTATAAAGACTATGCTCGGTTATTGAGTGTTATTCAAGAGTTTAGATGTTCAGTAAGAAAAGGTATTCAATGAATGAATTGAATAATATTGAAAGGTCATAAGGAGGCAAAGAATGAATGAAAGAAAATAACAAAACTCTTATTTTAATAGGACTAATGATTGGTGTCATTTTCTCAGAACTAGATGAAACAGTCGTTTCCACAGCCATGCCAACAATAATTAAGGATTTAGGAGGTTTAGCTCTTTACGGCTGGGTTGGTGGAGTTTATATGCTTTCGATGACCTCTTTTATGGCGATACTCGGCAAGCTTGCGGATTTGTATGGCCGAAAAAAAATATATTTATTTAGCATGGGCTTATTTATGGCGGGCTCCATTATTAGTGGTACAGCCCATTCGATGGAAGTTCTCTTAATTGGTCGTGGGATTCAAGGAATTGGTGCAGGTGGTCTAATGCCACTAGCGATGGTTATTTTCGGCGACAGTTTCCCAGTAGAACAACGTGCTAAACTACAAGGAATCTTCGGAGCAGTCATGTTTATTCCTCAGTTACTGGGCCCATTAATTGGTGGATATTTTGTACAGAATATTTCATGGCATTGGATCTTTTTAGTCAATATTCCAGTTGGCGTTTTAGCGGCAATCTTACTTGCTTTAGGCTTGAACGAAACGAAAGTAGATAAAAAGATTAGTATTGACTGGTTTGGTGGAATTTTATTAGTCACAACATTAATCAGTTATCTACTCACTCCGGTACTACATCAAACTGAAGGATATGCATGGAGTGAACCTCAAATGATTGGACTATTAATATTAGGAACCATATTACTTAGCTTATTTATATTTGTAGAATCAAAAGCAAAAGAGCCTATTATACCTTTACACTTATTTAAAAATAGAAATTTTGTTGTTATTTCCGCACTAGTATTTGTATTCGTTCTTGCGATCATGGGTTCACTTTCATCGTTCCCATTCTTTTCACAAAACGTAATGGGTCTTACACCAACTGAATCTGGTTATTTAAATTTACCAATTATGGTTGGGGCAATCGGTGCAAGTGTCATAGCTGGTCGAGTAATGAATAAATTCCCGTATCGAAATATTTATGGTGTTTCATTTATCATTCCAATGATTGGTTTCTACTTACTTACAGGTATATCGGCGCACACTTCAGTTACTACATTTATTATTTATTTCATCATTCTTGGCCTTGGATTCGGTGCACTATTTAACAATGCATTAATCGTACAGGAATCTGTTGAAAAAGATAATGTAGGAATTGCCCAATCTGCTGTTATGCTATTTCAATCCATTGGTATGACAATTGGCTTTAGTTTATTTGGTTCTCTATTAGCCTCTAAAATTACATCAGGGATGAAATCACTATCTGGCAGTCTTACGATGGATCAATTACTTCAATTAAAAAATGTACAAAACGGTACGATTCCTACTAATCTTGAGCCTACTTTACTTGAAAAAGTAAAAACAGTCTTCACTCACGCTTTTCAAGATTTATATTGGGTATCTCTTGTTCTAGCAATTTTAACATTTTTAATCTGTTGGGGTCTGAAAAAAGAGATTCTTATAAAGAAGGATGAAACAAGTGAAGTTAAGGAAGTAACCTCTATTTAATTAAAAAAGGGCTGTCTCATAGGTCAGGTAACTGACAGATGGACGCCCTTTTTTTAATATACAATTTGAACATGCTTGTAGATTAAAAACGATTAGAATCATAAACGGTTCATGAAAAAAGCGTGGTGGTCGCTTCCCCTTACATATCGAGGGTATCTCAACATCTCTTTCATTTCTAGTAGAAATAATTGAACTTTTTTATGAAATATTAGCCAATTTCATCTACTTTTTTCTGTTTGAAATAAATTAAAGCATATTTTACTAGTATTATTGTATGAATTTATCAATATTACCCCAAAATACCATAACGGGTATGGGTATCATTTTAGTTTATTTGCGATTCTTAAGATTTTATTTGCTGTTTTACAAAAATAATTGCGATTAGGCTAATTTTATTTGCTATTCTCGAATTTTATTTGCAGTTCACTGTTTATATGCACAGATATACTGTTTATTTGGATTCTCTAATCCATAGTTGCAGTTCTGCCTTCCCGATAAAAAAGAGGGTGTCACTTAAATACCCCTCTTTAACTTAATCTAAAAAACTAATCTAGTTTTTTGATAATTGCTCAATTACATCCTCTAAAGACTTTTCAGCCATTGATGATATTCTTAAACTATGATTCTCAAACGCTAAATGTGAAGTTACACTATTTGGAACAATTACACATTGTAAGCCTGCTTTCGTTGCAGCAATTAATCCGTTTAGTGAATCTTCAAATGCGATCGCCTCAGTTACATCAACGCCTATTTCCTCAATTGCTTTTAAATATAATTCAGGATCTGGCTTCACTTTCGCCACATCGTCTTTCGTCTTAATAACTGAAAAGTAATCATAAATATTTAATTTTTCCAAGAAGCTTTGAACCCATTCTCTTGAAGAGCTAGAAGCCAAAGCAATTTGTAATCCCGCGTTTTTGGCTGAAATTAAATAGTCCTCTACACTTTCTCTTAGAACTGGTTCTAGTAGTTTTTCATCAACTAGTTCCTTAGCCATTTGTTCGATGATTTCTTTTTCAATTGGTTCTTTTAAATTTGAATTGATATATTCAAATAAAATTTCATCACTCGTTCCGACTACCTCCGAAAACTTTTGAAGGGTTAACTCTACTTTATACCGATTTAAAACTTCTTTATATGCTTCATACCAAACCGACTCTGTATCCACTATTAATCCATCAAAATCAAATATTACTGCTTTAATCATTCCATTTCTCCTTTTTAATTTACTAATTTATAATTTTTTAAGTTTAAGTTATTTTTAGTTTTGGATCTTCAATTTACCCAATCAGGTTTTATCAGAGAAAATACGTTTAAATCATGTGACTGTTCATTTTGTACTAAGTACCCTCTAAGTAAACCTTCTTTTTTAAAGCCTAACTTTTCAACTAAAGTTGATGAACCTGTATTATCCGGAAATATATTCGCTCCAATTCGATAAAGTCCTAGTTTATCAAAGCAATAAGCTGTAATTTCTTTTATTGCTTCAGACATATATCCTTTTCTCCAAAAAGTTGGTAATAAATCATATCCAATTTCAGTTCTTCTAGCATGTAAAACTAAATTATTTAATCCAATTGTTCCGATTAATTTTTTTGATTCTTTTTCAACAATTCCCCAACGCATTCCTTGTTGGTTTTCGAATCTAGTTTGAAATGAGTCGATCATTTTAACCGCTTGGTCCTTTTCAGTAAAGGGGTCCATACCATAGTATTTAATTACCTCTTTATTGGAAAAGATTGAATAAATCTCATCCACATTTTTTTGTGTAATTTGTACTAAAAATAATCGTTCTGTTTCTAAAATCGGAAATTCCATAAACTTACCCCTTTCTTTATAAGTGAATCAAATTAATATCGATAATTTGAAATACCTTATTTTACCATAATCTAATCTTTTTTTCTTACTATTCATTCGATTTACCTCTTCGACTTTTATACGTATTCCTCATGAAATCTTTTCTAAACAAAAGTATTCTTTTTTTGTACTATCCAGAAATTGGGAATAATCCATTTTCACTGTAATAGAAATAAATAGACTCATTTACAAAAGGGAGAATAATTAAATGAACAATCAATTAAAAATTAATCCACTGGATTTTTACAAAGACCCATACTCGTATTTTAGTAACGCCAGAAAAATAAGCCCTGTACTTTACACAGAGCTTTTTCAGAGGACGGGTTGGTTAGTGACGGGTTATAAAGAAGCTGAACTAATTTTAAAAGACCTCCGCTTTATTAAAGAAGAAACGAAAGTGACACCACCTGAGAAATTACCAGAAAGTATTATGCCTGCAGTTACTTTAAATCGAAAAATGATGCTTTTTCGAGATGCACCTGATCATACAAGATTGAGAAATCTTGTGAACAAAGCCTTTTCTCCAAGAATGGTTGAAAATTTACGGGCTACGGTAAATGAAATTGCAGATTATTTAATCGAAAAAATGAAGGGAAAATCTACCCATGAACTAATAGGTGACTTTTCATATTTATTACCTGTATTTGTCATAACCGATTTTTTAGGTGTTCCTAAAGAAGATCGGGACTTATTTCGTAATTGGTCTGATGCATTTATTAAATTCATTGATTTTAATACGACTATAGAGGACTTAGAATTAGTTACGAAGCATATTGTTGATGCGTCTAATTATTTTAGAAATCTTATAACTGAAAGAAGAACTGTACCGAAAGAAGATTTAATCACTAATTTAATAGTTGCCGAGGAATCTGGTGATAAATTAAGCGAAGATGAAATGATTGCAAGCTGCCTGCTTTTATTAATTGCTGGCCATGAAACGACCGTCAACTTAATTACAAATGGATATTATTTATTATTAAAACATCCAAAGCAATTTGAATTATTAAAAAATGACTTATCGCTTATTCCTGCAGCAGTTGAAGAGATATTAAGATATGAATCACCTGTTATTTTTACGTCTAGATGGGCTAGAGAAGACTTTGAGTTCGCTGGAAATTCGATTAAAAAAGGCGATTATTTTATGATTTCCTTAGGAGGAGCAAATTACGATCCGAAAGTCACTACAAATCCAGCAACATTTGATATTACTCGAAAGAATATAAAACATTTATCCTTTTCCTCGGGCCCGCACTTTTGTTTAGGTGCCCCGCTTGCTAGATTAGAAGGCCAAATTGCATTTGAAAAACTGACAAAACATTTAATTAATCCTGTTCTCATAGAGGAGCCGACTCGACGGGCAAACGTTGCTTTTCGTGGATTTGAAAGCTTGAAATTTGAAGCGACTATTCAATGAACCACTAGAATTCCTTATTTTTTGGTCTTGTGCGTAAATCATAGAGTTTTGATCATTTAACAATCTTTTTTGTGCGTAAAGTACTCTGTTATGTTCATAAATTAATCTTTTTCGTGCATAAAGTACTTTATTCTGTTCATAAACCAATTTTTTCGTCCGTGAAGTACATTAGTGCGTCATTTTACATGCATTTTTTGCATAATCCATTCGACATGACGGTGCAATCTGATAAACATCCTTCCTTAGAACTTGAATCGAGCTAACTATTTTACAAAACAAAACCCCACAAGTAAATTTCATACTTTGTGGGGTTTCTTTATTTTTTCATATCAATTTTTACCTTATAAAAACCATCTAAAAATCAAGTTAATTTGAAGCAAATAATTCAATTTCAGCTTTATTGTCACCAACTTGAATTTCTTTTCCATTTAATTGATTTTTAACAACTAGATTCCTCATTAATAAGTTTTCCTCAAGCATTCCTTTGAACTTTTCAATGATTTCAATAAATTCTGTATCGGCTTTTATTCCAATATCTACTCGCATATTAATTGGTAAATTTAATTCTTTTCGATATTCTTGAATTGCTCGAATAAATTCTCTTACGGTACCTTCTTGAACAAGATTTTCGGTTAATAATGTATCAAGAGTAACCGTAAATTCACCATTGGTTGCAGATGCATAGCCCTCTTTTGCACTTTTTTCGATTAAAATATCCTCTGCATCGACCTTTACCGTTTCACCTGAATCAAGTAATAAATCAGCACTTCCATTATCGATTACACTTTTCGCTTCTTCATTTGTTAATTTTTGCAGTGATTTATTAATTAGATTAGAGTTCTTTCCAAATTTCGAACCAGATTTTTTAAAATCTAATTTCAATTTTAAAGTTGAAAACTCGTTTTCGTTGTTTACTTGTAGGAATGATTTTACGTTTAACTCATCTAATACAATTTCTTTATATAAATCCCATTCGATTTCTTCATTATTACTTACTACAGTTAAACTTGATAAAGGCTGTTTAATTTTTAATGAATTTGTATTACGAATGCTTCTTCCAAGCTCCACAACTTTTAAAACGGCATCCATTTCTCTTTCTAGCTCGAGATCAATTAGTGCTTCATTGAAAATTGGGAAATCAGATAAGTGAACACTTTCGTTTGTTAAATTAAAATAAACATCTTCAGCTAAGAATGGCGTAAATGGAGCCAATAATTGACTTACTTTCGTTAAAACTTCAAACAGTGTATAGTAAGCAGCAGCCTTTTCTTTATTCATTCCATTTGACCAAAAGCGTTCTCGTGATCTTCTTACATACCAATTACTAATTTCATCTACTAATTTAGCAATGTCTCTGGCAGCATTTGTAAATTGATATCCATCTAAATTGTGATTTACATTTTTAATTGTGCTATGCAAACGTGAAATTATCCATTTATCTAACGCATTTGTTTCATACTCATATTGTTTACTCGCTTCAAATCCGTCTAAATTTGCATATAAATTGTAAAAACTATTTACATTATCAAATGTATCTATTAGTTTTGACTTTGCCTCTAGGACAGCTCTTTCAGAAAAACGTTTAGGGTTCCAAGGAGCACTATCTACTAAGAGAGCCCATCTTAAAGAATCTGCTCCAAATTTTTGAATTAACTCTACTGGATCTAGTGCATTTCCTTTACTCTTAGACATTTTTTGTCCATTTTCATCTAATACATGACCTAGAGATAAAACACGTTTATATGGTACTTTACCAGTAAATAAAGTAGATACTGCTAATAAACTATAAAACCATCCTCTTGTTTGATCGATACCTTCAATTACAACATCAGCAGGGAATTGTTTTTCAAATTTATCATGATTTTCAAATGGATAATGATACTGAGCAAATGGCATTGATCCGCTATCGAACCAGACATCAATGACTTCAGGTGTCCTTTTCATCTTGCCACTGCATTTTGGACATTTTAGACTGACTTCATCAACATAAGGTTTATGCAATTCAATTGAATCCGAAATTTCTTTTTCCGAATAGCTACATAATTCATTTATACTTTTTGGTGCTAATTGATGATTACACGAATCGCATTCCCAAACATTTAATGGAGTACCCCAATATCGTTTACGACTAATGTTCCAATCTACCATTTGTTCTAAAAAATTACCGAATCTGCCATGTTTAATATGATCTGGATGCCATGTTACTTCTTCATTATTTTTAATAAATTGATCCTTTAATGCTGTAGTTTTGATAAACCAACTTTCATTTGCATAATAAAGTAATGGAGAATCACATCGCCAGCAATGAGGATAGCTGTGCTCATATTTTTCTTTACTAAATAAAAGCTCATTTTCTGCTAAATACCTTACGATGTCTACATCACATTCTTTCACAAATCTTCCTTTGAAATTAGTCACTTCTTCAGTATATTGACCTTTTTCATTCACTACGTTTACAAATGATAAACCATTTTCTTGAGCAACTTTATAGTCGTCTTCTCCATATGCAGGTGCGATATGAACAATTCCAGTACCGCTATTTTCAGTAACAAAATCTGCTTTAATGACTTTGTGACCGACTTCAACACGTACAAAATTAAATGGTGCTAAGTATTCTATCCCGATTAATTCCGCTCCTAAAAATTCAGATAGGATCATATAATCAGTTTTTAATACCTTTTCTACTAAAGCTTTAGCAAGAATAAATACTTCTTCTCCTTTTTTGGCACGGACATATTCCATTTGTGGATTAACAGCTAATGCTACATTAGCAGGTAGTGTCCAAGGAGTTGTCGTCCAACCTAGAAAAGAGACATTTTCCTCATTAAGCAATTTGAATTTAACCGTTGCTGATAAATCCTTCACGTCTTTATAACCTTGCGCTACTTCATGTGAGCTAAGGGAAGTTTGACAGCTAGGGCAATAAGGAGAAACACGATGCCCTTTTACTAATAACCCTTTTTCGTGTATTGTCCCAAGAATATTCCAAACACTTTCTATATATGAGTTGTCTAATGTTACGTAAGGATCATCCATGTCTACCCAGTAACCTAATTGCTCAGTAAATTCACGCCACTGTTTCTCATAAGTAAATACACTTTCTTTACATTTAGCAAGAAAGGCTTCTACTCCATATTGTTCAATTTCTGCTTTCCCTGAAATTCCAAGCATCTTTTCAACGCCAAGTTCAACCGGTAATCCATGAGTATCCCATCCGGCTTTACGAATCACTTGGTAACCAGCCATTGTTTTATATCTAGCTACAACATCTTTAATTGTACGACCTAAAGCATGACCAACATGTGGTAAGCCATTTGCAGTTGGGGGGCCTTCATAAAAAACAAATGATTGATGATCTTCTCTTTGTTCAATTGAGTTTAAAAATGTGTTATTTCTTGACCAATATTCACTGATTCTTTTTTCACGATTTTGAACTGATTCTTTCATAATTGATATCGCCTCTCTTATTTTTTTAAAGCACACAAAAAACCCGTCCCTATAGTAAGGGACGGGTTTAACCGCGATACCACCCTAATTCTATTGAAAAAGTCCGTTCTTCAATAGCACTCAGTCACGTACAATCATACGCGTTCCTTTTAACGGTAGACACCCGTTCAAACCTACTTTAATTTCAGTTTGACTTCTCGGAGAGGATCTTCATTTAAGTACTATTCACCGGTTTTCAGCTACCCCAGCTCTCTGTAGAACAGTTACGAAAATTACTTATCTCGTCATTGAATTAATTTGTGTGCTTTTATTGTTATTTATTATATCCATCGACAAATAAAAAGTCAAAGTTTACTTAAATTTATTTTTTAGTTAATTCAAATTCGGTTATTTTAGATCATTGATATAACTTTTCTTATACTTTTTTAATGTGAGAACGCTAAAAATGCTAAAATAACGTTCAATCTTAAACTGTTTTTAATTATTCTATGCTGTTTCTAATTACTTGATTTCAAACTTAGTTGTCATGTTTATATCGTGAAAACTTCTTCATAATTTTTTTCAAAACGAAACAGAAATATTGTGTTAAACTGTTTTTGGAGAAAGTTAACGAGAAATAGGGAGTGCGAGATATGATCAAAACAATGGCTGTATATAAAGACGGAACAATTGCATTTGATGTATCAATTGAAGAATTAAATTCCGAACGAATTGATTGGGTTTGGGTCGATTTTGAAAATCCTAAAACAGAAGAAATTGACTTATTGCGAACCAAATTCCACTTCGATGAAATAGCAATTAAACATTGTGTAAGCTATAAAGAAAGACCAAAAATGGACTATTATGAAGGCTATCGTTTTATCGTTCTACAATCATTGAACGAGAACATGGAACAAACTGAAATTGATCTCTTTTTGTCTCACAAGTACATCGTTTCATTTTGTTGGGAAACGACAAGTGTATTGCAAATTGTGTGGAACAAAATAAAAGGATTAAAGAGTATAAAAGGACTGAAGCCAGAACAAATTCTATACCACATTTGCGATGAAATAGCAGATAAATTCTTTCCAATTGTCCAAAAAATCGAGGATGACATTGAAGACATTGATGAATTAGGAACAAATTCCGACCTTAGTATGATCGATGGAATCAAAACACAAGTAAGTAAATTATCTAAAGTCAGAAAAACTGTTAAACCAACAAAGGATTTAATTTACCGTATTTTAAATTCAACACATGTTGAAATAGACAAAGAAACGACAAAGAAATTACGTATTGTCTACGATCACTTATTGAAATTATTAGATGATATTTCAGATAACAGAGAAATGGCAAATGACATCAGAGAAAGTTATATTTCCACGAACTCACACAAAATGAATAAAACGATGAAAATGTTAACATCTGTCTCAATTGTTTTCATGCCATTAACATTCATCGTTGGTGTTTACGGTATGAATTTTATTCATATCCCTGAACTTCAGTTAAAATATGGTTATTATTACTGTTGGGCAATCATGCTAATTATCGTGATTGGATTAGTGATGTGGTTTAAGAAAAAAGATTGGTTCTAAGATTTGCTTGAGGTTATTAAGAAGGTCATAAAGGGGATCGAAAAGCAAGTTTTAAGCTATCCCCACACTCTAGAAAAAGGTTATCCAACACAAAAAAGATGAACTCTNNAGAGTTCATCTTTTTTGTGTATCTAAATGTAAACTAGGTATCAAAGAATACGATCTTCCAACCAAACGGTTATATTCCCTTTTTTTACTTCTTACTTTGAACCGCGAAATTTGTATAACGAAATCAATCTTGCAAATCTTGTTTAACTTGTAATAAACAAGCTATAATAAAAATAGGAGGTGTTTTCAATGCCAGCGAATCAGTCAAACGTATATTTCACAAAAGATGACTTAATTGCACAAATTAGTGCAACGTATCCTTTGTTATCTAAAGGCGAAGGAAAGGAAATTATTCAAAAAATTATTTATTCCATTAAAGGAACTGCTGAATTAGACGGGAAATTTGTCTTTCTATTACCAGAAGATTCAATCGAACCCATTCAATCGATCCAGAATATGAACGAAAGTGAATTTGTCGATACAAAAACAGTCGCAAACTATTTTGGTATCACACCGGAAACTGTTCGGGATTGGATTCATAAAAAGATTCTTCCAGGTCAACAAATCGCTGGATCAAGAGGAAAGTTTCAAATCCCTCGTGATGCATTTGAGTTTTTCAAAACGCAACGCGAAGCTCGAAATACGATAGTTGATGAAATCTTAAACAACAAATTTGATGACGCACAAGATGATGCAGAATTTGAACTAGATGACGAATAGGAGTATTTCTAAAATGATAAATCCAAAATTTGCTCTAGATACGAATTTTGTTGCACCGTGTATTCTACATGGCAGTAAATCAAAAAATAAATTTAATTGGCTCGATACTTTGATTTATATGCAAAGTAAGAATATCATTACCCTCTCACTACCAACAACGACACAAGCCGAAATTTATGGCGTATTACGCTCAGGTCGTATGAAAAGGAAACTAAAAAACGGAACTAAAGTGCCTCTCGTGTTAGAACACCATGAGATATTGAAAATCGCTACTGTCTATAAAGAAATATTTAATTTAGATTATATGAACAAATTGGACGGAGCGAAATTGGATGATCCGTCAACTTATAAAACCCAACTTTTACAAGAAGTAAAACATTCAGCTTATCAAATGGATATTCGGCAATGCCTGGAATACTTAAGAAACAAAGGAATAGACCTTGCTAGATTTGATCGAAACGAAGGTGATATATACGATTTACACATCATGGTTTCTTCAATAAAAGAAGCAGCTGATTATTTAGTGACTACCAATATTAAAGACTTCCCTAATCCCCTTGGCACCTGCGTAGTAATTCAAAAAGAAAATCTACCTGAAGTATTACCACTTTACCCTTAAACCCACTATCTTTAAAAAAGTTCTACTTTTACTTGGAAATATAAGCTGTTCTTAAAACATACTCCACTTTACAGTTTCAATATGAACTTCAATAAAAAGTGTCAAATTAATATAAAAAACAATAACCAACGCATTGGGTACTCCTTTCCCATTTTTTCATCTTACGCAACTACCGCTTGTATTTTTAGATTTAGATTCAGTCGTAAATGCTGTATTCAAATTTGTCAGTTAATGATATTTTTATAGTAAAGACTTTTTTCATTTTCTAGATGGGTGTGAACAGTAATGTTAAGACTAGTAAAACCGGGAATAAATATTAATTCAATACTATTTTATGAGGGTGGATTTACAAAACCAAATAAAAATAAACAGTATCGATCACAATTTTTAATTGATGAAACTAGATTTGTTTATGCAGATGTTATACTTACGTACCCTATTACAGATCAAACTCGTTTTGTTAATTTAAAATATGAATACCACTCCCAAGATGGAACGGTCATTGATAAAAAGAATTTAAAAGTAGAGTTAAAAGAAGGGATAAGTACCGTTACCGTGTCGTTTCGAAATGGATTAGACAAATTTTATCGATGGAAACATAGTGAGTATAAAGTTGTCATGTTTTTAGATGAGAAAAAAATTGCAGTAAAATCATTTTCAATAGTAGAACCTAAAGAAAATTTTTTAGACAAAGTGGACATGACTCCCATACGATTATTTCAATCTAGTTTTATTAATCTAACTGAAAAAGAAAATAGGGAATATATAACGCAATTCCCACAACTAGATACAGGTGGAATTACTTGTGAAATTGATTTCTCATACCCAACATTAGAAATAGACAAGCGAGTCATTATTGAGCAGTTGATCTATTATTCAGATGGTGAAGTATTGGCAAAAGAACAACACGAAAAAATATTATTAGAGGGTTCAAATACTTCAAAATTCGAATTAAATTGGGGATCCGGCAAAAAAGGAAGATGGGCAAGTGGAAAATATAGAATGGTAATTTTTCTTAATGGTAAAATCTTTGGTGAAAGAGAATTTGAAATAATAAACACAAACGTAGTAAACCTTCCAACGCTTACATTTAATTCACTACGCTTTTACAATACTAATATCGATGGTGTAGAAAAAAAGAATCGCATTTACAAAAGGGAATTTTCAAGGGAAACTGCTTCTTTTATATTCTGGGAATTACAATTTTCTATGACTACGGTTTCAAAGAGAAAAAGGATTGACTTGGAATTTGACTATCTAAAATCTGATAATACCGTACTTGCTAGAGGGAAATCCAGCTTCAATTTAGAAAGAGGATGGGACAATGCCTGGTATGCTGATGGTTGGGGCTATAATGACATACGTAAGTGGGAGAAAGGACTGTATTCAGTAAGAATAAAAATAGATGGCAAAAGTTTTGGTGAAGGAGATTTTGAAATAGTTGATTAGATTATTTCGTTATTATCGATCCACAATTGTTTAAGCCAAAAAAATGACGAAATGAGTTCTGTCTCAATAGCCCTATTTGATTAAAAATCATCAAATTAGAAACGCAAGAATGCTGACTTAACAGTATTCTTGCGTCTTTTTACTTTAAAGCTGAAGTCTACTTTTACTCATTGATTGATGCCATTAAAACATCTAAATAATCTTGTCTCATGCCGACATTAAAAGTAAAATCTACTAGCCTCTTCTTCACTTGCGAAGCTTTTATATCATTGCTTAATTTTTCAAGGGCATTTTTCTTAAATAGTCTGAATAACTCTTTTGCATTTTTATTAAAAAGCAGGAAATTTCTTCAGGATACTTAAGTTTTGTCATTTTTACAATTTAACTACAGTGAATCAGCAGTTTTCTCAAACATTACACTTTGCTCAATTAAACCACATGCTCCACATTGAACTAAATACTCAGGTCCTTTATATGGAACAAAAAATGGATCAAGTCCACCTGAAATATACTCTTCTTGTTCAATGTCTCCGCTTTGAGCATTTAATTTTACTGCTTTTGGATTTTGTTCGATTAAATAAAATCTACTTTTGTTTGTTTTACAGCGTGGACATGCTAATTTATGCATATTTTTCACCTCATATTTTATTCATATAAGGTTACTTTTCCAATAATTTACTTTTTTTATGCATTTTAATTTGCACTTAATTTTCCTTCAAATACGATTCTTCTTCCGGTTGGTTCAATTTCTACTTTTCCATTTACCATTTGCTCTGAAAAGATTGGAACTTCCATTCTTTTAACCGGTGTATACCCTTCTTTTTGCATTCTTTCTATACAATCATTAATTGTTTCGTTTTCAAATACTTCAAATTTTTTCTTACTCATTTAATTCCCTACTTTCTTATCATATTAAACATCAGACTTTTAATATAGTAAAAAACCTTACTTTCATTTGAGAGTAAGGTTTAATATGACTACAATTAATCGCGAAGCCTTGATATAAATCGGAGTGCTTCAATATAAACCCAAATTACAGTGACTAATAAACCAAATGCACAGTACCATTCAAATTCTTTTGGTGCACCTTGTTTAACGCTACTCGTAATTAAATCAAAATCTAAAAATAAATTAAGTGAAGCAATCACAAGAATAGCTAAACTTACAAATATTCCAATTGGTCCAGATTGTTGGATATATGGAATCGGAACATGGAAAAGCTGTAGAACCATTGTCATTAAATAAAATAATAGAACACCAATCGTTAGGCCAAATACAATTGATCTAAAGCGATGTGTTACTTTTACAAGTCCAGTAGCGTAACAGATCAACGTTCCAGCAATGATCGCAATCGTTAATAAGACTGCTTGTAATACTATCATTCCGTAAGTTGCTTCATAGACTGCTGAGATATTTCCAATTAATATTCCTTCAACTGCTGCGTAAATTGGTGTAGTAATTGGCGCAATTCTTGGTGAAAAAGATGTTACGAATCCAAGTATTAGTCCAACGATTAAACAACCGATAAACACTTTTGAATTAAGTGTACCTGTAGAAGTTAAATAAAAAGAGTATCCAGCTGTTGCGATTAATAATACTAATGCAATGATTGTTTTACTAATTGTCCCGCCTAGTGTCATTGCTTGTGCTGAATATCTTGATTTTGATAAACGTTCAGAATTTAAGATAGGATTTGAACTCCTCATTTAAAGTCCTCCTTTATTTTATACCTTTATTTTACCATTTTTAGTAAATTTCTTAAACTTTAAACAAGCTTTAGTAAAATATATGAAAAAAGATGCCCAAAAGGACATCAGATTTCAATTAATTAAATTAAAATTTAACTTTATTTGCTAAGAATGATTGTAGTTCACTAATTGCAACACGAGTTTGTTCCATTGTGTCACGGTCACGAACTGTTACTTTTCCATCTTCAATTGATTCGAAATCGTAAGTGATACAGAAAGGAGTACCGATTTCATCTTGACGTCTATAGCGTTTACCAATTGAACCAGTTTCATCGAAGTCAACATTAAAGTCTTCTGCTAAAGCAGCAAATACTTCTTGTGCATTTTCAGATAATTTTTTAGATAATGGTAAAATCGCTGCTTTATAAGGTGCTAATGCAGGATGTAAACGCATTACTGTACGAGACGTACCATCTTCTAATGCTTCTTCTTCATAAGCATCAATTAAGAATGCTAATGTTACACGGTCAGCACCTAATGATGGTTCGATACAATATGGAACGTATTTTTCATTTGTGATAGCATCATGATAAGTGAAATCTTCAGTTGAATATTCCATATGTTGTTTTAAATCATAATCTGTACGAGACGCGATGCCCCATAGTTCGCCCCAACCAAATGGGAATTTATATTCAAAGTCAGTTGTCGCATTACTATAATGTGATAATTCATCTGCACTATGTTCACGTAAACGAAGGTTTTCTTCATTCATACCTAAAGCTAAAAGCCAATTATTAGCAGTTTCTTTCCAATAGTTATACCACTCTAGCTCTTCACCAGGCTTACAGAAGAATTCAAGCTCCATTTGTTCAAATTCACGAGTACGGAACGTGAAATTTCCTGGAGTGATTTCGTTACGGAAGCTTTTACCGATTTGAGCAATACCAAATGGAACTTTCTTTCTCATTGTACGTTGAACATTTTTAAAGTTTACGAAAATACCTTGAGCTGTTTCAGGACGTAAGAAAATTTCATTTGTACTAGATTCAGTAACACCTTGGAATGTTTTAAACATTAAGTTAAATTGACGAATATCTGTAAAGTCATGGCTACCGCAATCAGGACATGCGATTTTATGTTCTACAATTAACTTCGCCATTTCTGAAAATGGAAGACCATCAACGATAATTTCCATTCCTTTTTCATCAAGTGCATTTTCAATTAATTTATCAGCACGATGACGAGCTTTACAATTTTTACAGTCGATCATTGGATCATTAAAGTTACCAATATGTCCTGAAGCTTCCCATGTACGTGGATTCATTAAAATTGCAGCATCTAATCCAACGTTATATGGACTTTGCTGAACGAATTTTTTCCACCAAGCTTTTTTTACGTTATTTTTTAATTCTACACCAAGTGGACCATAATCCCACGTATTTGCTAAGCCACCATAAATTTCAGAACCTGGGAATACAAATCCTCTGTGTTTAGCATGACTTACTACGACATCCATCGATTTTTCTGACATTTCATTTGCCTCCATTTTTCAATTGTTTTTTTGAAAATGTAAGAATGAAATAAAAAAGCTCTCATCCTTAGGCATTTTCAGCCTAGGGACGAGAGCTGTATATGCACCCGCGGTTCCACCCTAGTTGACAATTAAAAAAATTGTCCACTTTAAGAATTAACTCAGGAATGCCTTTCGCCAAAGGTTTTGATTGAGCTCCCACTATCCTCAATTCGCTAAGCAAAATAATCTTTAGTTACTTCTTTCCGTCAACGTTATATGTAATAAATAATATGTTGTTATTTTAACAAAGTGACTACTAGTAAGTCAAATATTATTATGATCAATTTAGTATTAAAAAATACGTCGAATTTTTTGAATATTTTTAGGAATATTCATGTAAAGATAAAACCTTTACAGTATGAACAATAATTGGTATGATAGAAAAGTTGTTTTATTTATATACCTATACTACCAGAAGGGAGTGCTAGTTTTGAGTAGCAGCATTTTTCTAAAGACAAAGAAACGTTCAGCAGTATTGCTTGATAAACATCATTCCATTCGTTTATTAAAGACGAACAAAAAACGAATCGTGAACAAAAGAAATAACAAAATAAAAGGGTTCGAACAGTTATTAGTTAAAGAATTAAACGAAGAAATGATTTCAACTTCAAACAGTACGGTAAATGAAATTTCTGAAAATGTAAGTAATGTAGTGATCGAAGGACTTCCAGTAACATTTCTTCTAAAGCTTGGAAAAGAGTTTTTCTCAGATTTAGAAGCAGTGAAGTACTATTATAATAGTAAACATGAAGATTTTTACAAGAATCGTAGTTTACTAGAGGAATCACTTCAATCTTCAATTAACAATGCTTCAAATGAAGATCAATTAAAAATTTCGGAATTTATTTCGAACAAATAATATTTAATAGTAAGAAGAGGATATCCTAAGCATGATATGTTTAGGATATCCTCTTTTTTATTTTTCTGTAAAAACAAAAAACTGCAATTATGTGCTGGAGTTTAATAATGTCTGCAGTGCAAATAAGACTTATATAACTGCAAATAAACTTTGAACTGCAATTAGAATTAGTAAATCTGCAATTAAAACCCTAAGAATCGCAAATAAAATAAAACATTCCCCATACCGGTTGTGGTATTCAACACTTATATTTGATCCAAAATTGGTAGACTTTAATTGAAAACTAGCGAAATGGCAATAATTCTTTCTAAATTAAATAAACATCTGGTCATTCTCTATCAAAATGACCGCTTTTTTTGCATACAAATATTAAATATCATACTTACAACCACACTTTCATAAAAACGACTAAATTTTAGTTTAGATCGCTACTTACTCAAACTATCAACAAATGATTGTTTCATTTTCAAAACAAAAAAGAGCTATCTTTATCAGTTTACCTGAGATAGCCCCTTTTCCTTCTATTTCACCTTATTATCAAGCTAAATAAGCTTTTTTCACTTCTTCATTATTCATTAATGTCTTGCCTTCACCAACCATTTGAATCTCACCTGTTTGGATTACGTAGCCTCGATGTGCGATTTGTAAAGCTTGGTAAGCATTTTGTTCAACAAGTAAAATGGTCATTCCTTGTTTGTTTAGTTGCTCAATGATTTCAAATATTTGTTCAACGATAATTGGTGCAAGGCCCATTGAAGGTTCATCAAGCATTAGTAATGATGGTCCCATCATAAGTCCCCTACCAATTGCAAGCATTTGTTGTTCTCCACCACTCATCGTACCACCTTTTTGACTTAGGCGTTCTTTGAGTCTTGGGAAGTAGTCAAATACCATTTCCATACGGGCTGCGATTAGTTTTTTGTCTTTAACTGAGAAGGCACCCATTTCTAAATTTTCTTTTACAGTTAGTTTAGAAAAGATTCTTCTTCCTTCTGGTACATGTGCAATCCCCTTTAAAGCGATTTCATGAGATTGTAGCTTTACAATTTCTTCACCTTTATAAATCAGATTTCCTGATTTTGGTTTAACTTGCCCACATATTGTTTTTAAAGTAGTAGATTTTCCAGCACCGTTACTTCCGATTAATGTTACAATTTCACCTTCATTTACTTCTATGTTAATATTTTTCAGTGCTTGAATACCACCGTAAAAAGAGTTAATATCTTTTAATTGTAATAGCGTCATTTTTTTCTTTACTCCTTTCACTATGCATTAGTCACTGCACTTTTTCCTAAATAAGCTTCAATTACTTTTTGATTATTTCGAATTTCTAATGGTTTGCCTTCAGCGATTTTTTCGCCATGATCAAGTACGAATAAATATTCCGAAATTTCCATAACAAGTTTCATATCATGCTCGATTAATACGATTGTTAAGTTTAGATCATCTCTCATTTGATAAATTAAATCAGTCAATTCTTTCGTTTCTTTCGGATTCATACCTGCAGCCGGCTCATCTAAAAGCAAGATTCTTGGTTGAGATGCCAATGCACGAGCAATTTCAAGTCGTCTTTGTGCACCGTATGATAAACTTGATGCTTCCTCATTATAAACATCAGCCAATCCAACGTATTCTAACCATTTATATGCTTCTTTCATCGCCGATTTTTCTGCTTTTTTAAAGCTAGGTAAATGGAATAGTGTTGAAAAAACACCATATTTTAAATGCTGATGCATCCCGACCATAACATTTTCTAAAGCAGTCATACTACTAAACAAACGAATATTTTGGAATGTACGAGCTATACCTTTTTTATTTACTTTATGTGGTTTTAACCCTACTAAACTCTCATTACCTAGCAAAACTTCACCACTTGTTGGAGTATATACACCTGTAATCATATTGAAAAATGTTGTTTTTCCAGCCCCATTTGGCCCGATTACAGCTGTTATTGAACCCTCTTTTATATCAATATTTACATTATTAACAGCAGTTAAACCACCAAAGTTTTTCGTTAAATTCGTTGTTTTTAACATTTGATAACCTCCTTCCTAAAATGAAACTGAGCGTTGATTTTCTTCGACTACTTTTTGATTTAGATCTACTACATCCTCTTTTGGAACAATCTTATTTTTGGCAGGTAATAATCCTTTAGGCCTAAAGATTGCTACAAGTACTAAAATTAGCCCGAAAATCATGCGTTGCATTTTAGAAGGTGATAGAGCAGGTGGTAGGTTAATTACTCCATCTAATGTTAATTGGTTTAAATAGTTTGTAACTTCTGTTAAAACTTGTAGATTTAAAATTGTAACAAGTGCTGCTCCAAGAATTACGCCTGGAACGCTACCCATTCCGCCCAGAATTACCATTACTAGGATCGTAATTGATTCAAGTAATGTAAAGCTTGTAGGGTCAATGAACATTTGCTTTGCAGAGAATACTACACCCATCATTCCTGAGAAAGATGCTCCAATTGCAAATGCAATTAATTTCGTACGTACTAAGTGGATACCAGACGCTTGTGCTGCGATTTCATTCTCACGTACTGCTTTCCAAGAACGTCCAAGCTTAGAATCTTGTAATCTAGTAACAGCTAAAATGACGATTGCTAAGACAACTAGTACGACATAATAAAATTGTCCTGAATTATTAATCTCAAATCCAAAAATAGTAGGTGCTGGAATAGAAGATATACCTTGTGCTCCTCCAGTAATATTTATTGGTCGATCTAAGTTATTAAATACAATACGAATAATTTCTCCAAAACCAAGTGTTACAATTGCTAAGTAATCACCTTTTACTCGAAGTACAGGAATACCTAATAATACACCCGCTATTGCTGCAATAATTCCGCCGATTAGAATGAACACCCAAAATGAATTTCCTGAAAAAGGAAGAAAATCAAAATGTAAGAAATTCGTTACTTGTTTTGTAGAAAAAATTGCATAAGTATATGAACCGATTGCAAAGAATGCAACGAATCCTAAATCTAATAAACCTGCTAAACCAACTACTATATTTAATCCGAGTGCCATTGCAACATAGATTCCAACTAAAGTGGCTACACCCATATATGATTCAAATGCTGTACCTTGTGATGCAACATATGGCATAATCACAGTTAATACTAGTATTCCAATGCTCCACTTCAATTTGACTGGAAAATTAGTCTTATATAATAAATAAAGTGAGAACAGGATTAATAGAAATGCTGTTACGGATTCTTGCAAAAAGTAAAGTCCTAATGATGTAACAACGATATACGCTCCTAAGAAAATTCCTTGTAGTTTATTTGATTGTTTTAACCCTTCTAATAAGCTCTTCATCTAATTCACCTACACTTTCTCAGCTACAGGTTTACCTAATAAACCTTCTGGCTTGAATATTAGAACTAGAATTAAAATTCCAAACGCAAATACATCTTTATATTCTGATGGGAAAATGCCATGTGTCAAAGTTGATAAATTTGTTGCTGCAAATACTTCGATTACACCGATTAATAAACCACCAAACATTGCACCACGGATATTTCCAATACCACCTAATACTGCTGCTGTAAATGCTTTTAGACCTAAAATAAAACCGATATACGGATCAATTGTGTTGTACTGTAATGCGAATAACACACCAGTTGCACCACCCAATCCAGAACCTAAAAAGAATGTTAACGAGATGACTTTGTTTACGTTTACAGACATTAATGATGCAGTTTCACGATCTTGAGCAACTGCACGCATTGCTGTACCCCATTTTGTTTTATTGATGAAGTAATCTAATGAAATCATCATTACTACTGCAACGACTAAAATAATGATTGATGCTGATTTAATTTGTGCATTCCCAAATGAAGAAAAGATTGAGCTAGTTTTAATTTGGTGTTGTCCTGAAAATAGTGATGGGCCAGTAATAATGTAATTTCCTTCTTTTAATTCAGCAATAAAACGGACGATATCTTGAAGTAAAAATGAAACACCAATTGCTGTAATTAATGTAATTAACTTTGGTGCTTTTCGTAATGGGCGATACGCCACTCTCTCGATCCCCATGCCTAGAAATCCAGTTGCTACAGATGCAATAATTAAAACGATTGCTAATACGATAATTGCAGGTAAACTACTTAATAAACCTAATCCAGTAAAAGTAATTAATACCGCAGTACCAATAAACGCACCCGCCATGAATATTTCACCATGTGCAAAATTAATTAGTTCTAATATCCCATAAACCATCGTATAACCGAGTGCAACGGTTGCGTAAACTGCTCCTAAAACAAGACCGTCTATTAGTACTTGAGGGAGTGTTTGGATTACTTCATTCATGTATGAGACCTCCTATAAATAATGTAGTTTAATTCTTATTAACTTCCAAAATCTTACAATTTTCTCATCTTATTGAGAAGAAAAGAGTATCCCGTAAAACGTGATACTCTTTTCTTTTTTTTTACCACTTTGCTTCCCTAGTATTAGTAGGCTATGTTACTAATTATGGTTTAGTTACTTCGCCTTCTTGAGTACCAGGATATTTAGCTTCTTTAAACGTATAGATAAATACTTTCGCGTATTTGTTGTCACCTTTATCGTCAAAACCAACCTTTGTTACTACACCATCATAATCTTGGATCGCACGTACGGCTTTTTCAACTTGTTCGCGAGATGGAGTTTTTCCTTTATTATCGTTGATTGCATTTTTTAATCCTTCCAATAATACGCCAGCAGAATCATATCCGTATGATGAGAAAGATTCAATATTTTTATTAAATTTAGATTTATAAGCATCTGCAAATGCTTTCCCTTTATCTGTTTTTAACGTGTCACCAGCTACTGAAGTATAATAGAAGTTTTTAACTGCATCTCCAGCAATATCAACTAAACCTGAAGAGTCCATTCCATCGCCACCCATGAATGGGATGTTTAATCCTTTATCACGAGCTTGTTTTAATAAAATTCCTCCTTCAGCATAAAGTCCACCGAAGAATACTAAATCAGGCTTTTTCGCAATCACATTATTTAATACACCGTTAAAATCTTTATCACCAACTGAGATACCCTCTTCACCTAAGATTTTCGCGCCTAATTTTTGAGCAGCAGTTTTAAATTCATTTGCTAAACCTGTTCCATAAGGCGTTTTATCTTGAATGATGAAAATATTTTTAGCTTTTAATGTATTCACAGCAAAATTTGCACCAGCAGGACCTTGGAAATCATCACGAGCACAAATTCGGTTAACTACTCCTAATCCACGGTCAGTTACTTCATTTGCAGTATTTGAAGGTGAAACCATTACGATATGATCTTTCTCATACTTTAAAGAAGATGGAATTGCTACACCCGAGTTTAAGTGTCCAACAACACCAAGGATTTGATTGTCTGAAGCTAACTGCTCTGCATTCGCTACACCTTTCTTTGGATCTCCTTGATCGTCATAAGGAACAATCTTTAAATCAAAGCCCAATTTTTTGAAAGCTGCTTTTTGATCCTCTAAAGCAAGTTGAGCTCCAAGCTTAATAGACTCCCCTAAAATTGCGTTATTCCCAGATAATGGGGTATTTGTCGCAATTTTAATAACCTGATTCCCATCCTTTGAACTATTCCCACAACCTGCTAAAATACCAGCCGTTAACGAAACTGAAGCTAAAATTGCAAAACCCTTCTTAAAAACCATATGTACGCCCCCTTAATAACCTATTTTTTTGAAAATTTAAAATACTTAAGAAAATAGTAAGCTATATTTTTTCGTTAGACAAGTTCTTTTGATTCAAAATATTTCGACAATTCTGTCGATTAACTATTTTTTTAGACAATTATTACCATTAAAATTTCATTAAAATTGATTTTTTCTTATTTTCATAACGTAAAATCAAAAGCCTTTAATGTGTTTTGCTAGTTTACTAAGATAAAATTGTTTTTCTAAAATCATTTTCTATATTTCGACAAATTCGACAAAAAAAGTAGTAGTTTGTAGTCATTAAAATTGACAAATATGCGATCACATTCTTTAAATTAAGGCAGATTGCTGGTCTATAACTCTCTATAAACAGCAATGGGGTATTTTAGTGGGGGATTCACTTAGAGTAGATTTTCTGATCAACTTCATTAAATAGTTAATAGTTTTCTTCCTTTTTTTATCCGGTTTTGAAAAAATTAGAGCAAATTTATTAATTTTATATTTTGTGCATCTGCATTTGAAGCATTTGTAAGGTAGAATACCCTTACCGGTATAGGTAATTTCTTATCATATTTGAGATGATAGTCAATTTAATTGCAGTTTCACTAATTTTATTTGCAGTTTTGTTAATTTTATTTGCAGTTTCGCTAATTTTATTTGCACTTTTCACAGTTTTATTTGCACTCCGACCATTATGTCATCTACTCTTCCTTTAAATAGAATCTACAAATAAAAAAAGGATGTCCCAAAGTAACACTTCTAGGACATCCTCTTCTTATCTAATTATTTTCTTCTTTTTTGTAGCGAATAATGGTCTTTATATCACCAGAATCATCTGTATCCATAATGAATGATCCATTGCTATACTGATCACTGTTTCTTAGATCAGTTGGGTCTATCGTTTCAAATTGTCCAGACTTACTTAACAATGCAAACATATCATTTTGATTAACTGCGTATACGCCAATTAATAAATGTGGATTGTTTTTTAAGTCTCTTAAAACTTTTACTCCTCGTGTACCTCTTGAACTTTGAGGAATTGTATCGAGTTTCATTTTTTTAATGGCTGCTCGATGTGTTGCACAGAATATTTCTTTCACTTCTTCACTAATAATGTCTGCTGATATAACAATATCATTTTCTTTTAAGTTAATTCCTTTAACTCCGCCAGCTCTTAAGCCTTGAATACTTATTTCTTCTACATTAAATATCAATGTGTATCCAGCGCTAGTCGCTAATAATACACGGTTTGTTTCCGAGGTAACTCCTGCAAAAATTAATGCATCATCGGATTTAATCGACATTCCGACTAGTGGTTTCGAGTAGCGTTGAACTTTTAACTGTTGAATGCTTGTACGTTTTACAATTCCATTTTTTGTTACAAATAGAATAAACTCTTTATTTTCTTCAAAATTATTCACAACTGTTGCAGAAAGTATTGATTCGTCGCGTTCAATTGGAATAATGTTCGCAACGTGTTGCCCCATATCTTTCCATCTGATATCTTGCATTTCATGAATTGGTAAGTATAAATAATTACCTTTTGAAGTAAAAAGAATCAGCGTATCTGTTGTTGTACTTTCCACTTGATATATTAAACGGTCGCCTTCTTTCATACCGTAATCTTTTCCATTTGAGGCAGAAAAAGATCTTGGGCTTGTTCGTTTAACGTATCCTTCGCTAGTTACTGTTACGATGACATCTTCTTGAGCAATTATATCTTCTCTTGCAATTTTAATTTCTTCAATCGCTCCTTGAATTGTAGAACGTCTGTCGTCTGCATATTTTAATTTGATTTTTTTTAAGTCTGTTTTTATAACGGATAATAGCTTTGTTTCACTGTTTAGAATTGCTTCAAGTTGTTTAATTTTCTTATCCAACTCGTCAGCTTCCTCTTGCAATGCAGTAATATCAGTATTTGTTAAACGGTATAACTGTAACATGACAATTGCTTCAGCTTGTAGTTCAGTAAAATCGAATTGAACGATTAACTTGTCTTTTGCATCTCGTTTGTCATTTGCAGAACGGATTGTTGAAATAACTTCATCTAAAATTGATAGTGCCTTCATTAAACCTTCTACAACATGTTGACGAGCTTTCGCCTTTTTCAAATCAAACTTTGAACGATTTGTAATTACTTCTTTTTGATGCTCAATATAAGCATCGAGTATAGCAGGTAACGACATTTGTTTAGGTGTACGATTATAAATCGCAACCATATTAAAGTTATAAGGTATTTGAAGCTCCGTATTTTTATATAAATAATTTAAAATTGCTTCATTATTTGCATCTTTCTTTAATTCGATAACAATGCGTAGACCAGTACGATCTGTTTCATCTCGCACTTCAGTAATTCCATCTACTTTACGATCAAGACGAACTTCATCCATTTTCTTTACTAAATTCGCTTTATTAACTTCTGAAGGAATTTCTGTAATGATAAGTGCTTGTTTTCCACCGCGAATATCTTCAGTGTGAACACGGCTACGAATGATGATTTTACCTTTTCCAGTTTCGTATGCTTTTTTAATCCCATCTACACCTTGAATAATACCACCAGTAGCAAAATCAGGTCCGTGGATTACGGTCATTAAATCATCTACTGAACAGTTTTTATTCTCAATACGCATAATTGTCGCATCGATTACTTCACCAAGATGGTGCGAAGGTATTTCAGTTGCATAACCGGCTGAAATTCCTGTACTACCGTTAACTAGTAAATTTGGAAACATAGATGGTAAAACAACTGGTTCCATACTCGTGTCATCAAAGTTAGGTACAAATTCGACTGTTTCTTTATCAATATCTCTTAACAATTCACTTGCAATTGCTGATAATCTAGCTTCGGTATAACGCATAGCCGCTGGTGGGTCTCCATCAATACTACCGTTATTTCCATGCATTTGGACTAAAACATTTCTTAATTTCCAATCTTGACTGAGTCTTACCATTGCATCATATACAGATGTGTCACCATGCGGATGATAATTACCAATAACATTACCGACTGTTTTAGCCGATTTACGGTATGGTTTGTCTTGTAAGTTACCTTCAACATGCATTGAATATAATATACGTCTTTGTACAGGCTTTAATCCGTCACGGGCATCAGGTAAAGCCCTCTCTTGAATAATATATTTACTATAACGACCAAAACGGTCACCTAATATGTCTTCTAAAGGGATATTATATAATTTTTCCGATGATTGCATCAGACATTGCTCCCTTCTGATTCTACCTCAACTTGCTCATTGTTTAAGATTTTATCCTCTTCATCTAAATCAAATACTACATTTGATTCAATCCATTTACGTCTTGGTTCAACTTTATCACCCATTAGAGTAGTTACACGACGATCCGCTCTTGCTGCATCATCAATTTTCACTCGAATAAGCGTTCTAGTTTCTGGATCCATTGTTGTATCCCATAGTTGGTCAGCATTCATCTCACCAAGACCTTTGTACCGTTGAATCATATACCCTTTACCAACTTTTTTGATTGCATCTTGTAGGTCTACTTCAGACCAAGCATACTCGATTACTTCTTTTTTTCCAGTACCTCTACTTACTTTGAACAAAGGAGGTAAGGCAATATAAACTTTACCAGCTTCTACTAATGGCTTCATATAACGGTAAAAGAATGTTAATAAAAGTACTTGTATATGCGCTCCATCTGTATCAGCATCGGTCATAATGACAATTTTGTCATAATTAACATCTTCAATTTCAAAATCACTACCTACTCCTGCTCCAATTGCATGAATAATTGTATTAATCTCTTCATTTTTCATTATATCCGCTAATTTCGCTTTTTCAGTATTGATTACTTTACCACGTAAAGGCAAAATTGCTTGGAAACGGCGATCTCGTCCTTGTTTTGCACTTCCACCCGCTGAATCACCCTCAACTAAGTATAATTCATTTTTCTGTGGATTACGTGACTGAGCAGGAGTAAGCTTACCACTTAATGATGTTTCTGAACGCTTTCTCTTTTTACCACTTCTTGCTTCTTCGCGCGCTTTTCTTGCTGCTTCTCTAGCTTGATAAGCTTTTATAGATTTTTTAACTAATGAAGTCGCAATATCTGGATTTTCTTCAAGGAAATATGCTAATTGATCAGACACAACTGAATCAACTGCTGACCTTGCTTCACTAGTACCTAATTTACCCTTTGTTTGTCCTTCAAATTGAAGGATTTCTTCAGGAATTCGTACAGATACAATTGCAGCTAATCCTTCTCGGATATCCGCTCCATCTAAATTTTTATCTTTTTCTTTTAATAGATTAACTTTTCTTGCATATTCATTAAATGCTCTTGTTAAAGCTGTTTTTGCACCAACTTCATGGGTACCACCGTCTTTTGTACGAACATTATTTACGAAAGAAAGCATCGTTTCTGAATATCCGTCATTAAATTGGAACGAAAATTCAACTTCAATTTTATGGTGCAGTCCTTCAAAGAATACAACTGGATGTAGTGCTTCCTTTTCTTCATTTAAATACGCTACGAACGCTTCGATACCGTTTTCATAATAAAACTCTTCGAAAGTATCATGGCGTTCATCTTTAATTGTTATTTTTAAGCCTTTTAATAAAAAGGCAGACTCTCTAAGTCTTTCACATAAAGTATCAAAGTTAAAATTTGTCGTACTAAAAATTGTTGGATCCGGTTTAAAATGAATCGTCGTACCAGTTCTTTTCGTCTTACCAACGATTTCTAGTGAAGTGGCAGGTTTCCCACCATCTTCAAAACGCTGTTTAAAAATTGTTCCTTCACGGTGAATTTCTACTGTTAACCATTCTGATAACGCATTAACAACTGATGCACCTACCCCGTGTAGGCCACCACTAGTTTTGTAGCCACCTTGTCCGAATTTACCGCCTGCGTGTAGAACAGTTAAAATAATTTCAGGAGTCGGTTTTCCCATTTTGTGCATACCAGTAGGCATCCCACGCCCATGGTCTCTAACACTTAAGCTATGATCCTTATGAATAATCACATCTATTTGAGTCCCGTGCCCAGCTAATGCTTCATCTACAGAATTATCTACGATTTCATAAACTAAATGGTGCAGACCTCTACTATCAGTGCTGCCAATATACATTCCAGGTCGTTTACGTACAGCTTCTAAACCTTCTAGTACCTGTATCGCATCTTCATTATATGTTGTTTCATTCTTTGCCAACACCATTTCTCCTTTCTAACTAAAAACCTATATAAGAACATCTGTTCCATTATATCATAATATAAATAAAATGTTTCTTCTAATCGTTCATGTTAATGGTTTTTTTCCTAACTTACAAGTCGAACACGAAAAAAATTTATAGAGCTTGGTGAAAAAACGGGAGAAGAAGTTATAAAATTTCTTTAATCTTTCTATACCTGCTCCATGCCTTCCGTTAAAAAAACTCACTGCTTTTACAGTGAGTTTTTTTAACGGACTATCTGGTCATTGCATGTTCTACTTTAATACAACGATCCATTATGACAGTTTTACCATTCTCTTTTAACAATTGATATGCTTCTTCATTTTCAATGCCAAGCTGTGCAAAGAAAACATCACAATCAATTTTCAAAAACTCTTGTGCAACAGGTAACAGGTGTTCAGGTCTTCTAAATACATTTACAATATCAACTTTTTCGTTTATTTCTGTTAAACTCGCTACTGCTTTTTCTCCTAACACAGTATCTACGGTAGGGTTAACTGGAATAATTTTATATCCAGCATCTTGCATCGCTTTACTAACCATATAAGACGTTTTTGATGAATCGCCTGATAAGCCAACAACTGCAATCACTTTACTTGATTTTAGAATCTGTCCAATTTCTTCTCTTGATGGGTATTTACTCAATACTAATCACCCTTTCAATTTGACAATTTACATAAATAAGCGAAAAGAACAACTTTTCGCTTATTTAATCTTCTTTTATCATATTTCTAAAATCATTTATCTGTCAATCATTGACTAGAAGCTAATGTTAAAGTTGAATTTTTCAACTTACCATCTCGGTAGTAAGTAATCTTCAATTGATCTCCTACTTTTTTGTGAGAATATAAGTATTCTCTTACTGTGATTACATCTGTTACTGGTTTGTCATCAAGTGCAACGATTACATCTAATTGTTTCATACCAGCTTTTGCAGCAGGTGTGTTTGGATCAACATGTGTCACAACTGCTCCTTTAGTAACTGATTTCGGTAATTTTAATGTTTCTTCGATATTGTATTGAGGAATTTCATCAAGTGATTTTAAGCCAACACCCATAACTGGTCTAGTTACTTCACCAAATTTTTCAATTTGATCTAGCGCCGGTTTAGCAATATTAATCGGAATCGCAAATCCAATACCTTCAACAGCTTGTTCTGCTATTTTACTTGAATTTATACCGATTACTTCACCTTTAGCATTAATTAAAGCACCACCACTATTCCCAGGATTAATTGCTGCATCAGTTTGAATTACTTGTGTTTGATAATCAGCAACTCCATCTCCATCAATATCTTGTGGTATTTCACGTGCTTTACTACTTACAATACCTTCTGTTACAGTACTTTCTAAAAATCCTAATGGATTACCAATTGCAATGGCTGTTTCACCAACATTAATTTTTTCTGAGTCGCCTAATTTAGCGATATTTGTTACGTATTTTGCATCAATTGCTACTACAGCTAAATCTAATAATTCATCTGTACCAACAAGTTTGGCATCAATTAACTGCCCATCTGCCATTTTAACTTTTAACTGTTTTGCACCAGCTACAACGTGATTATTTGTAGCAACTAATGCTTTATTTCCAACTTTTTTATATACAACACCTGAACCAGATCCAGCTTCTTCAGTTTCCATTGAGAATGGATTTGAAGATTGATAATTGTTTACACCAACAACGAATTTGCGTGCATTTTGAATTGTAGTTGTTAAGTCTTCACGAGAGACATTAATAACTTGTGTTGGTACTGTATTTGTATCATTTGATAAATTTGCAGGTTTATTTGTTAAGTTAAAAACATCGGGTGAAACAATTGAGATCGTCACAGCACCGATAATAGCTCCGATAAATCCCGTTACAAGCGGATAACCACCTCGTCTACTTCTCGTTTGCCTTTTATGATTGTTTGGATTTTCATTGTTTAAATCTGTTTCATCATAGTATCCCATAATTCTTTCCTCCAATATGTAAGTATCTTTAATTGATATTAATTTAACCCACCCGTGTGTATTTGCTGTGAACTTTTAAACATAATTTGAATAAATTTTTAAATTAAAAGTAAATTCAACGCCATCTTCTTTATTATGAGCTTTAATAGTTGAATGATGTAAATCAAGAATTGTTTTTACGATTGCTAAACCTAACCCTGTCCCACCATTTTGTCTATTTCTAGATTCATCAATTCGATAGAAGCGATCCCAAATTTTATCAATTTTATCAGCTGGAATATGATTGCCTTCATTAAATATTGAAATTTTTACATATTCACCTTCATTTAATAAATTTATTTTTATGACACTTCCCGGGTTACCATAATGGATTGCATTTGAAAGAATATTAATGATTACTTGTTCTATTTTTCTTTTTTCACCAATTACTAGCGTTTCTTCATCAAGATTATAATCAAATTTATACGGATTATCATTCGAACTATTTTCAAACAGTCGAATAATTACATTTTCTATGCAATCCACAATTAAGAAAGGTTCACTTTTAAGTGTGTATGTACCTGATTGAAGTTTAGAAAGCTCTAACATATCTACTACAAGACCGTTCATGCGATCAACTTCTTCAAGGATTACATCTGCATAATAACCATTTTTTTCAATATTTAATCCATCTTTTAAACCTTCTGCATAACTTTGTACAATACTTAAAGGAGTTTTTAACTCATGTGAGACACCACTTATAAACTCTTTTCGTATTTCTTCTAACTGTTTCTCTTTTTCAATATCCTGCATTAATTTATGATTTGCTTGTTGTAAATTGTCGATTGTGCTAGCCAAATTTTCTGATAATGAATTAATCGATTTTGACAATTGTCCAATTTCATCTTCTGATTCAATATCAATTTTCTCATTAAAGTTGAGCTTTGCTAATTGATTTGTAACAGCGTTCATTTTTATTAAAGGCTTTGTAATCAGTTTTGAATAGTAAAAAGAAATGATCACAATTAATAATAAAGCAACAATAAAAGCATAAATATAAAAATCTTTTAAAACATACATTGCTTCATCTACTGGCTGAAGAGATGTAATCGCAAAAATAACTTCCTTAGACCCCTTATGTGTATTGATTGGGTAAATAAACACTTTGTTTTCTAATCCATTTGCCTTATCAAAATAGCGATAAATTAATGGATAATCGTTTTGTGTGTGGCCGGAAAAATCCTCATCACTCTTGGTCCAATCAGTAATTGCACCCATCAATGAATTCATTTGAGCAGAATAGGTATATTGATTTGCAATAGGTAGATGTAAAGTAACAACTTTCCCTTTAATTTCAACATTTACCATTTCCTGGATGCTGTTTTTAGTTGATAATTGTATAGGATTAGTAGGTTGATTTTCCTCCTCCCACACCCCCATATTCGTCTTTATATAAAGCGGAATAAAATAATCGTCTTGAACAAAACCCCGAATTGTAATACTTGAATTCTCTTTAATATTTAATCTTAAAATACTATCTATTTGGTCAGAATACAGTAGATTATTTAAAGGAACATATACTTTTTTCCCTGCGTCTGTACGTACCGTTAAATCAAAATTATTCTCAGCTTTAAGAACACCTCTTTTATCCAATACCGCTAAAGTCGTGTTATATTTTGAATAAAGCTTAGATAATTCCTGTTGAAACTGGGTATTGTTATACTTTCCTGCTTTATACGCCATTGCAAATTTAGTCAATTCTTGTGAAACAATATTTACTTTTTTATTCGTATAAAAGGATTGCATAAAGACTGACTGACCTACAAAAACAATGATTAAAAAAATGATTAACAACAAAGTTATGGATAAAAAAAGCTTACGAACAATACTCTTTTTCATCATCTACTCCTCAAACTTATAGCCCACTCTTATAACTGTAGCTATATGCTTTGCTTTATCTCCCAATTTATGTCTCAGTTTTTTTATATGCGTATCAACTGTTCTACCATCTCCAAAGTAATCAAAACCCCATATATTATTCAGAAGTTGATCCCTTGTTAAAACAATGCCTTTATTATCAATTAAGTAACACAATAACTCGAATTCTTTATTTGTAAGCAACAAGGCTTCATTATTAATAGAAGCTGTCCTTGACGAAGTGTTTATTGTAATTCCACAAATCATTTTCGTATCTTTATCGTCTTCTTTTAGATCAGTTGTTCGTCTAAGCACACTTTTTGCTTTCGCAACAAGTATTTTAGGACTAAATGGCTTTGTCACATATTCATCAGTACCTAATTCAAATCCTAATAATTGATCCTCTTCTTCTGAGCGGGCAGTAATCATAATAATAGGTATATTAGATTGCTCCCTAATTAACTTACATACTTTCCACCCATCTAATTTAGGTAGCATTAAATCTAAAATAATTAAATCCACTTGGTTTTCATTAAACTTCTTAATTCCTTCTTCTCCATCACCTGCTTCGATGACGATAAACTGATCGTTTTCAAAAAAATCTTTTACAATTTCTCTTAATCTTTTTTCATCTTCAATTAATAAAACTGTCGGATTCATAATTTTTTCCTTCCATTAAGTATAATATTAAAGACAGAATCAGGGATTATGGTGTTAAAATTGACAGATTCTAGCCATAAGCGTTTCTTCTTTGATTTACATAACCTTACTTCCCTTTTCTTTCACTTAATCCTGCTATTTAAGTCAATATTCTATTTTATTTATCTATAATTTCGCTTAAAATTGTGATAAAATGATACGATACTGCACTATTTTATATTAGTTTGAAAAGGAGCTAGAACATGAGCTTGGTCATTATAGTACTAGCCTATTTAATCGGATCTGTACCATTCGGTTTAGTAGTTGGAAAATTATTTTACGGAGTAGATATTCGTCAACACGGTAGTGGAAATTTAGGTGCAACAAATACATTCCGCACATTAGGTAAAAAAGCAGGTATTATTGTAACACTTGGAGATATTTTAAAAGGAACACTAGCAGCTTCATTACCTGTAATATTCCATTATCATGGAATTAACCCTCTAATCATTGGACTAATCGCTGTAATTGGACATATGTATCCGATTTTTGCCGGTTTTAGAGGTGGAAAAGCAGTAGCGACTTCAGCTGGGATCTTATTATACGCATCCCCACTCCTTTTTGTTGCCATAATTATAATCTTCGGGATTAGTTTAAAAATATCAAAATATGTATCATTATCTTCAATGTTAACAGCAGTAATTGCCACAGTTTTATCATTCATCATTGAATTTAAAAAAGGCGATGACTACATACTAACTTATATCCTAATCGTATTAACAATCTTTGTCGTATATAGACATCGCGCAAATATTAAAAGAATCAAAGACAAAACTGAACCAAAAGTTAAATTCTAAAAGCTCATCACAAGCTTAAGAAAAACTCAAAGATTAGAGAAATAAAGGTCTAAACACCTTTCATCTCTAATCTTTTTTATTTACCCTTTACCGTAAATATTTCTAAATCCGTTTCATTACCTAACCATTGCCATTTTACCTTTTTTTAACTAACCCAATTGCTCTACTACCTTTATTTACTTTTAACCCTACTCTAAAGCTTTCTCATAAGCTTCATACCAATCAGGGAACATTCTTTTAAATTTAATCGGTCTAAATGTTTCTTTATGAACAAGGACATGTGTCGAATTCCCGACACAGCATAGATCTCCTTCTTCGTTTATAATTTCGTATTCATATATAACTTTAAGTGGTGTAAGCGATTTTACTTTTGTTTTAACTTTAGCAGTCTGTCCATATCGTAGACTTTTCTTATACGATACATTCAAATCAATAACAGGTGAAATCACTCCTTGTGATTCCATTTCTGCGTAATTAAAGCCTAAGTCTTTGATTAATTGAGTCCGTCCAATCTCGAACCAAACTAAATAATTTGCATGGTAAACTACACCCATTGCATCTGTTTCTGCATATCTTACTTCAACTAATTTCTCTGATATCACAACGTTTCACACACCTTTTATTCTTTTTGTACATTACTAACCTATCTTAATAGTATAGGTCTGTACTAAGACATAAACAAGCAATTTGAATCAATTTTATGTCCACTTTTTTGGTATGAACTGAGACATTAGAGGGTTATTCCAAGTTGTCTAGCTAACTCCTCTCTTTGCTTTCTGATTTGGTCAGTTTCCTCTGGTTTTATGTAACTTTTATTTAGCCACTCTGGTTCAATCTCTTTTCTTATTGGCTTGTTGTATGGCTTTTTATAAGCCTTTTGAGAGCCTTTTGACTGACTAGGTCGCTTTGTATTACTTGCTTTCTTAACACCTTCTACAACTTTCTCAACAACCTTCTTACTCACCTCAACTACAACCTCAACAACATTCTTGATTACTTCAAATGGTTTATAAGGCAATAAACGAATAACATTAGTAGAACGTCTACCATCAATAAATTGAGATGATACACAAATGATTTCATACTCTTGCATACGTTTAACTGTTCTTTGTACTGTTTTAGTAGACACATTTAATTCAGTGGCAATAGTGGAGTAACTTTCGTAGAATTTGCCTTTATATTTGCGTAGTTTTGAAATGATGTATTTTACTATCATTCCAGCTTGTTTGGAGAAGTAACGTAATTTTGTTTGTAGGTGTCTATTTCCTTGTTCAAAGATTTCAGTAACATCTGTAAGAGTATTTGTCATCGTGTTTCACCTCACTTTCATTGATTATATTATTAATACTATACTAACTTATCATATAAGTCCAGACTTTTAATAGATTAACAATACTATTAATGTGTTATAATAAAAGTAAATACTTAATGAGGTGAAAAGAATGGCTATTAAATCAACAAAAGGAGCTATTACGATTTCATTAGATAAAGAAGTTATTGATAAATTAAGAGAAGAAGCAGAAAAAAATCATAGAACTGTATCTAATCAAATAGCTTTTATTATATCTGAATATGAAAGATTGAAAGGGTAATGATAATTAATTCATTACTCTTTTTTTATACTATATTTCTTCAAACACTCTTTTTTCATAGGACAGGGAATGAGACAAGGTACTGGTCAGGGTATAAGACATTTTTCTGACTATTTGTAGATTCATCAGAAAACAATTAATGTATCATAACTCATCAAAGCAAAACTCATTACCTCTGACAGACCAATATAAACAATTCTGACAATTGTATGTATGTTAAAATATAAATATAGAAAATTAACTAGGTGATCTTATGCTCAAAAAGGGAATATGTATGTTCTGCTCCCAAGAAACAATGGTTGCTCCTGTTGAGAGTTGGGACTTTACTGGAAGAACAAAGTATTATTGTCAAGCTCACTACATTGACGTTGTTAATAATCAAGAGAAACAAAAGAGAGCTTTTCTTGAGTATTATAATGATGAGTTTAAACAAAGTTGGCTGAGTCCAGAGGGTTTGGAGTTGTATAACCGATTAAATAAATAAGTTAAAAATAAGTTAAAGTTAATATAAAAAATTATTAATTGGTTAAAAAAGGAATGTTATAATTATACGTGTATTTTAAATGGTAAGGAGTGTCTTAATTGGAATTTACATTATTAGAAAATGGAACAGACTCTTTAAGAAAAGCTAAAGATTCAATTGAAAAGTTTGAAGAATTACATAGGGATCATGGTTATCACCATCTTAAAGATGCCATTATTTTTTTAAATCATGGAATTGAAATATTATTAAAATATATTCTTTCTCAAAGAAATGAATCGCTTATTTTTACTGATTTAAAAGTATATTTAGATGCAAAAAAACAATTAAAACATATGCCTTCAAAAGTAAAAGGCTTTGGAACATTTTTAGACAAATATAAACCCACTGTTTTTGATGTACCTCCTAGTAAAATAGGTAATAAAAGAATGGAAACAATTTCACTAAAAGTAGCATTAGAAAGAGTAGAGTTTTTATGTGATATATATGTCCCAGATGATTTTAAGAATGGAACATTTTTATTAAATGATTATAGAAATGATTTGACACATCACTCAATTAATTTAACCCCAGATGATGAGCATAAGTTCATCACTATTTTAAAGTCATTATATGATAATACCCTTGATTTTTTTGAGAAACACATACCAGGAACAATGGGGAAAATAGACGCTGAACGATTTGAATTAACAAAAGCTGAGTATGAAGAAATGCAACGTGAAATGCAAGAATTTTACCATGAGAGAGCAATGAGTGATATAAGTGAAGACGATTATTAATTGAAGGTGTAACTTGAATCTCTTTTTCTAGTTCAAATTACTAAAGATTTATTAACTAATCTTTCATTACTGTGAGGCACCACACAGTAACAGACAATTAAGGCACTCGATAACTGGGTGTCTTTTTTGTTTGTAAATAAATCTTAAAAAACAGACTAATTCTAAGGCAAAAATCTAATACATTTATTTATAAATTAATATAATGTATGAAGCACATTCTTTGCTTACTATCACCATTTTTTATCCACTTAAAGAGAAACTCCTTACCAAGGTTTCTCTTTTTTTAATCATCAAGTTTTTGAATTATCCATCCAAAAAAGATTATAAACAAAACACAAGCAATACCTACAATGAAAATTGCCAATTCCATTTTATCACCCTTCATCAAAGATAAATTTATAATAAATATCATCTCCAATAAATGATTGAAATCTCAACTATCTATTAAAAAGGATTGCATAGCAAAAAAATAACCTAAACCATTTACGGTCTAGGTCTTCTCTTTGTCTGCTTAAATTTGTTGTATCCTCTACCAGTGTAGGTAAACCAGTTTGTAATTGTCCCATTCCAGTTCTCTTCTACAATCCAATATCCGATTTCACACGCTTGGTACATTGCTTCAAGATAAGAATAACTATCGAATACAACTACTTGTTCAGATGTTCCATTAGAATCTGTTACTCTTACAATTTGTTGACCGTTGAAAGCTTCTATAATTATCTACCTCCAAGAGCTTTATTTAAGTGATTTTCAATTGAGGTGTTTCCATCTAACTGACGGTCAATGTCTAGCTCCATACGTTGTTCGATACTCAATGAGAGGTATTTTTCCAGAATAACCTTTGCAGCTTCACGTTTTTCTATTTTGATAAGCATTTCAATCTCATCATCAGTTAAATACTTTCGTTTATTTGTTTCTATTATACGTGTTTCAATATATCTACCATTTCTTAATTGATTCATTATAAGTCAGTTTCCTTTCTGCTCCAGTAATCGTTTAGAGCAAGCCCTTCGCTTCCAACGCTCTGATTGGCGTTTTTAGATAATCTATATTTCCTTCTGAATCGTAATAAATTCGATATTGTTCTTGCAATTGCAATTCTTGCATTTCTTTTATTCGTTCCTCCTGTTGAAGTTGAATTTCGAGCTTTTTTTTACGCTCTCTTTCCTCAACTCTCTTGATTTGGTCGATTTGTTTATTCATAATGAGTAAGTGTTTTTCGTAAGTTTCTTTATCTACTAATTCAATCGTAAAAATAAAATGGTCAATAAATCCCATATTTCCAACACCCATACGATCTGTAGCAACAAAGTGAAATACTTGTCCAGCTACATTTAATTTGTAAGCAAATGTTTTTAGTTGGTCGTGCATGACCATATTCCCACGTTGAAATTGGGTATGATATATCTCGGGGATAAACGGTTTTATTTTATTCTCAATTGTTTGGGCTAACTGAGAGAGTCCTAATCTTCTTTCCTCTGGTAATATTTCAGTGTAGTGCTTGTGTGTTAATTTAATCTGAATGTCAAAATCATAGTTCACACTTTTGTTCATTTTTAATTCTCCTTTTTGTTTGAATTCGGTCAAAACGAAGGTTTCTTGTAAATCGCCTCTATACGATCAGAAAGAAGAATTAGTAAACCTTATCTGTCTTTATAATTGGTACCAATATAAGTGAAAGTGGAATTTTCGAGGTCTTATATTGATACCAACTAAAAAACAAAAAGGAGTGTGCCCATATCCATTTCACAACGGCTATGTATTTAATGAAAATGATTGAGTGTCTCCACTCTATTGACCCCACTATCACAATAGATAGTGAAATCTAAGAGGAGAGAATGAAACGAAGGGAATGGAGTGAGTATGAAGGTTTCATACATATACTGAATTATAATGATATACTGTAAAATACTGGTAGAATGATAGAATAAATCAGAAGTTTTTATGTGTTTTTTATTGTTTTTTATTGTTTTTCACATTTAAATCCCATTATTTCGGTTATTTTTGTATGTTATAAATGCTGTAAACCCTTGTCATGACTAGTTTCAACAGGGAAACTCAAACTTTTGAACCGACTTTGTTTTCAGAACACTAGGATGCGCTTTCAGCCTTTAGCGTTTATATTCTTTTTAAAGCTCTTACCCACTTAATAGTTGTTGATAATGATTAATCATACGATTGTGATGAGTCAAAGCGTCTCTTAATGTCATGATGAATGAGGTGTTTCTCCCCTTTGATCTGTCTAACTCATTTAGTAGCAAATACTCTAACGATTGTTGAATAGCTTTGTGATAATTATAAGAATTTAATTGGTTGTTCATTTATACAACTCCTTTATATTGGTGTATATATTTCTTAGGAATATAAGCAACGATTTACATTTAATGGAAATCAAAAAAGAGAGGTATTATCCTCTCTTGACTGGAATTGTTATTACTGGTTCGTTCTCGTCAATACCTTCCCAATATGTTAGTGAGTCATTGTCTACGATTTCTCTTATCATATGGTTTTCAATTCTTCCTTTAGGTCTGTCACTCTTAGCAAAACACTCAAGAAAATCTATTGTAATATCTATTTGTAGATTTACAATGAAAAC
>NZ_NUCO01000158.1:0-8435 GCF_002555445.1 Bacillus sp. AFS017336 | reverse complement strand
ATACAGTAAAAGGTGCTCATAGAATGAGCACCTTTTACTGTATTGACAAAAAACTGATTTTCAGACAAGTTGCAAGCGCTTGCTTTTTATGCGCAAAGACTCGTTAAGAACGGAATTATTATAGACGGTAATGAGTTTCTTTTTATAACACCTTTAAACTAGTGTGACAATGTTCAATAAATGAAGCTATATCTTGTGTTGTTACAATTGTATAGTCAGTATATTGAGATCTAATAGCATCGTAAAGTGACGTTGCTATACCTTGATTTCGGAATGAAGGGTTTACACTCAAATGTTTAATTAAAATAACTTTATCTGGTAATAATTGTATTCCAATAATCCCTACAATATCGTCTAATTTCCAAAGGAACAAATGATTATCATCATTTGTTTCATATTCTTTTATTGTATTTACTAAGATTTTTACTGTCTTCTCATTTGGCATAAACGAAAGCAGGCCCATTGCAATTTTCTCATATGTTTTCTTATACCTAATTAACATGTTAACCCCTCTTAAACATTATTAAAACTCTAAAATATCCTCTAAATCAATACATAATATATGATTGATTATCCCTCTATAGTACGACAAATACTAAAAATCGTTCCAAATATATCAATATTTCAAATATATAATTCACACATTTTTCTGTCAAGTCTCAAACACAGGATTTAGCCACAGGAGGATTAAGTATACGGGAAAAGAATACACGAATTTAAAAACTCATATAAGGCTTCAATCCCTGTCTCTTAGGCTTTTGTCACCAATATTGTTTAATTGAATAAAGTAAATTTTAGTTAGAGTTATAAAAAAGGGTGATCATTATGAGGTTGGATTTGGATTATACATCGCCAAGTATTCAATATACTTATGATTTGAATAAAAATCATGCATTTGTGAAAGACAATCAAAATGTAATCAATCAATTAAGCGTAAATGAAATGAATTCTTTAGATAATTTATCTTTATTGGATATTTTTTTAAGTGTTAGTAATGTTGTTGAGCCACATTATCATCAAAATTCATCTGAATTAGTTTATTGTATAGCTGGGTCTGCGGTTGTCTCAATTTTGAATCCTTATACAAAACAGCTTTTAAATTTCCCAATTACGCCGGGTCAAGTTGCAAATGTTCCACAAGGTTGGTGGCATTATGAAATTGCAACTGTTGACAATACTCATTTATTAGCAATATTTAATGCGCCTAGCCCTGACGTTATTTTATTCTCTGATTTACTGAAGTTTACCCCAACAAACATTGTATCGCATACTTACTGTTTAGATGAAAATCAATGGAAGACAGCAACAGCTTCTTTACAACCTTCTGTATTTATAGGGCCTCCAAAAAATTGTAATCAACAAGTACAACAAAGCAGGCAAGAATCTGTTGATCAATATAATCAGAAATACTATCATCAGCACTATTATCAACAACGTTATTAAATTTACTGTAAATGCTAGAATAAGAAACAACAAATTTCTTTTTAAGTTTATACCAAAAGCCACAAGTATCGTGATCTTGTGGTTTATCAATTTCTTCATAAGTTATTTAAATGTAAATGGTATCAAATTTTGTAAATGTAATTGTGTCAAACTTGGCTCAATCCCTTATTATATTTGTAATTCTACCATTTTTCACAAATATTTCATATTTAGTGCAATTCATTATTCAATTTCTTTATAAAGTAAAAAAAACCACAAGGTAAATTTACCTTGTGGCTAATTTCATTTGATTTGAAGCCCTTTAAACAAGCCTCATGTTTTGGTACGACTATTCTTCGTCCCAAACCTTAACTTCTTGCATAACGTCACCATTACGCATTCTTAATACAGTATCCATACCTTCGATTACTTGACCGAATACAGTGTGTACTCCATCTAAATGTGGTTGTGGCTCATGAACGATAAAGAATTGGCTTCCACCAGTGTCTTTTCCAGCATGTGCCATTGATAATGATCCAGCTTTATGTTTTAATGGGTTACCAACTGTTTCACATTTAATTTTGTATCCTGGGCCACCTGTTCCATTACCGTTTGGATCTCCACCTTGAGATACGAAACCAGGAATTACACGATGGAATGTTAATCCATTGTAGAAACCTTCACGAATTAATTTTTCAAAGTTTTCAACTGTACCAGGTGCATGCTCTGGGAATAATTCGATTAGGATTTGTTCACCATTTTCAAATGTAATACTTGCTTTTTTCATAATAAAATCCTCCTTATGTATGTACAACAATTTCATAAGACTTAATTGTCCTATATTTTTCATTACTGAATAAACTAGTAACGCTGTTCTTATCATACAAAAAACGAAAAGTAATGACAAGTTTTCGAAAATGACTATAATAGTGTAGTAAGATGTAAAATTTGGATTATTGTAAAGGGAGTGTCTTTTTGTTAAAACGAAAGATATTAGCGTTCACCATATCAATGGGATTAGTAGCTATGCCTTTGTCGGTATTGGCGGATTCTGTTCCTGGTGAAACAATCGTTACTCTTGGGCAAAATTTATCTGAAACGCAAAAACAATCATTATTAGCTGAAATGGGTGCACCATCTGATGCTAGAATTGTTACTGTTTCAAATCAAGAGGAACATAAATATTTAGATGGTACTGTACCTAATGCTCAAATTGGTACTAGAGCTCTTTCATCTGCTATGATTACAATTGGTGAAAAAAATACAGGCATCGTCGTTCAATCAAATAATATTTCATGGGTTACTAACTCAATGTATACAAATGCTTTAATTACAGCTGGTTTAAAGGATGCAAATATTATTATTACAGCACCATTTGAAGTATCCGGGACAGCTGCTTTAACTGGGATCATGAAAGCGTACGAGCTAAGTTCAGGTCAAGTTATTCCTGATGATGTTAAAAAAGTAGCGAACGAAGAAATGGTTAAAACCGCAGAACTTGGTGATTCAGTTGGTAATGATAAAGCAGTACAATTAGTCGCTAAGGTAAAAGAAGCGCTTGCTAAAAATCCAAACATGTCAACCGATGAATTAAAATCTTTAATTGATCGATTAGCAAAGGATCTTGGCATAACATTAACTGCTGATCAAAAAGCTAGTTTAATGGCTTTATTTGAGAAAATGAAAGATCTAAATATTAATTGGGATCAAGTTGGAAATCAATTAACAAAGGCAAAAAATAAAATCTCAGAGTACTTAAATACTAAAGAAGGTCAATCTTTTATTCAAAAACTAAAAGACTTCTTCTCAGCTTTATTTGATGCAATTCTTTCTTTCTTTAAATAAAAATCAAAAACCCGTGGCCTAATAAAATGCCACGGGTTTTTCTAATTGCTCTTTAATTCTGAAATATCAAAGTGTCGCATCACCGATTGTTTTTCCGCCTTTTTTATGTTGTTTTTCACTAGCTTTTGTTCGAATGACTAAATGCCAGAAGGCTCTACCATCGAATGGAATAAATGGCCAAAAATATGGTGTATTTAAAGTATTTAGACTTACTAAGAACAGAATTAATAATGTTGAACCAATCATAAAACCTTTAACTCCGAGTATGGCTGTTAAAATTAATATAAAGAATTTGGATAATTTATTTGCAAGTGCAAGCTCATAACTAGGAGTAGCATATGATCCAATCATTGAAACTGCCGTGTATAGTACTACTTCTGGTTGAAATAGTCCAACATCAATTGCGACTTGTCCAATTAATACCGCTGCAATAATACCCATCGATGTGGATACGGCATTTGGAGTATGTATACTTGCCATTCTTAGAAACTCAATCCCGGTGTCAGCAATGATTAATTGTAAATAAATTGGAATATTACTTGTTTCTTTTGGCCCAATATAAGCTAAAGATTTTGGTAAAACTTCTGGATAGTTACATAAGAGCAACCAAAATGGTAGTAAGAAAACCGACATAAAAATCCCAATATATCGAACCCATCTAAAAAATGTTCCAATTGCAGGAGTTTGTCTGAATTCTTCAGCATGTTGAACATGATGGTAATACGTAGCAGGTGTAATGATTACACTTGGTGATGTATCTACGATAATACATACATGCCCTTCAATAATATGGTTTGCAATAACATCAGGTCTTTCTGAATATCTAACGAGAGGAAATGGATTATATCCTTGTTTTAAAATAAATTCCTCTAATTTTTTATCCGTCATTGATAGGCCATCTACATGAATACCTGTAATTCGATCACGTATTTCTGTAACTAGTTCTTCATGCGCTATTCCTTCAATATATGATATACAAACATCTGTCTTTGAACTTTCACCAACTTGAAGTATTTCATTTCTTAAGTTTTCATCGCGAATTCGTCTTCTAATTAAGCCAGTATTGTTAATAATATTTTCTGTAAACCCATCACGTGATCCACGTACTACTCGCTCAGTATCTGGTTCAGTTGGACCACGTCCCGGATAACTCCTAACGTCGATCGCTATCCCTTTATCCTCACCGTCTACTAATACAACAATCAAACCTGATAGAACTTTTTTAATAACATCTTCAAATGTTAAAACAATCTCCACTGATTGGTGAACAATCGTATCTTCAATATTTTTAAACATTGATTTATTTTTCTCAACTTTTTCTAGACCAATCAAATCGTCTAAAAATCTTTGAATAAAACTTGTGTCTGTTAATCCGTTTACATAATATAGATGGACTTCAACTTTATCTACAAAAATCACTCTTTTTCCAATATCAAAACTTACTCCATAACCTAATCGTTCACTTAATGTATGAGCATTTGTAACTAGTTTATTCGTAAGATTTGTTGGCTTCTTTTCCGTTGTCAGCTGAGCTCACTCCTCTCAAGGATGTATTCAATCGCCTTTCTTGTAATTGGTGACCCTATTGCTATATCATCTCTTCCACCCATTTTACCAATATCCCCTATCCCTAAAATTAGTGGAATATTTAATTGATCTAAGTTATAAACAGTGTCACCGTTTATTCTTCCTAGCTCTATATCTGGTACACCATATTTATCCACACCGTATTCAGTTAAATTCCCTTCGTTATCCATACTTACATCAACTTTGGTCCATTCCTGATGATGTGTATTTGATGCGACTGCTAGTGCTGCAATAACTTCAATATGTTTATCACTTGCTACATGTTTTAAAGCTTTTTCTCCAGGACCTTCACCCATAAAGCCACTGTCATCAAATAATACAAATATTGGTTCTTTTTGTGCTTGCATTATGATTTCGACCATTTTCTTACCAGAAAATTTAGTGGGATTACCTTGTGATTGCGAGATTGTACATCCGCCAAATTGTTTTGCCAAATGCTCAATGCTCCGATGTGCATAAACATCTCCGTCGGTTACGATAATGATCCTTTTCTTTTTCATAAATTAACCTTTTGGTTTAAAAATGAGTGCGATGATAAATGAAAATAAAATTGCTGCCGAAATTCCAGAAGAAGTTAAAGAAAAGATTCCCATTCCGATTCCTATAAATCCATGGTCATTTGCCTCCGACATTGCTCCATGTAATAAAGAATGTCCAAAACTTGTAATTGGAACGGTTGCACCTGCACCTGCAAATTTTATTAACTTATCGTAAATACCAAAACCATCTAATACAGACCCGATTACAACAAATATGCACATTACATGACCAGGTGTTAATTTTGTAAAATCAAAAAGTAATTGACCAACTACGCAAATTAATCCACCTACTATAAAAGCATTAACAAAATCCATCTAAAACACCTCCTAGCAGCTTTCAAAAACGACAGCATGAGAAATTGTTGGAATTGACTCTTTTTGCTGAATCATTGTAGGACTTAAGAGAGCACCGGTTGCAGCTACTAATATTCGTTTATATGTACCTTTATTTAACTCTTGAAACAAATGACCATACGTTACAACCGCTGAACATGCACAGCCACTGCCACCTGCAAATACTTCTTGATTTTCTCGATCATAGATTAACAATCCACAATCATTATATTTACCAGCCATGTCATATCCTTCTTCTCTTACAAGTTGCTCACAAATTGGTGCACCTACAGCTGAAAGATCACCTGTTACAATCAAATCATAATCAGCAGGAGTCGTATTTGTGTCTTTAAAGTGTTGCACGATCGTATAGGCTGCAGCAGGTGCCATTGCTGACCCCATATCAAATGGGTCAGTTAAGCCTAAATCTTGAACTGTACCAATTGTGGCACATTTTACTTTTATTCTGCTTTTTTTATTCGAAAGAAGCACACTACCTGATCCTGTTACTGTAAATGTTGCAGAATCTGGTTTTTGCCCACCATATTCTGTTGGATAGCGGTACTGTCTTTCTGCAGTAGCATTATGACTACTTGTAGCAGCTAATGTTATTTTTGCGTAACCACTATCGATTAACTGGGCTCCGAGCGCAGTTGTTTCCATTGAAGTTGAACATGCTCCGAACATACATAAAAATGGAAGTTGCAATTCTCTAGCCATAAAATTCGCTGTAACATTTTGATTTAATAAATCCCCTGCTAGAAATACATCAATATCCTCTACCGTTTTGTTTGCTTTCTTTAGTGTTGTTGAAATAGCGTTTCTCATTAACGCTCTTTCAGCTAACTCCCAATTATCTTCATTGCAATGAAGATCTTCATAAGCGTAATCAAATTTACCAGCTAGTAGACCTAAATTTTCTCTTGGACCTACCGCTGTTCCACTTGCTTGAACATATACACCGTTTTGGAACTCCCATGTTTGCTTCCCAATTAAAGCCATGGAAATCACCTCCTAAAATAATACTTTGAACGCATAGCGCAAGATTCCGACTACATATGCTGATACAACGCCATAAACTATTACACATCCAGCAAGCTTAAACATATTTGTTGCAACACCTAAAACGAGGCCTTCACTTCTATGCTCCATTGCAGCACTCGTCATTGAATTGGCAAATCCCGTTACAGGAACAGCCGATCCTGCTCCTGCAAATTGACCTATTTTATCGTAAATTCCTAATCCAGTCAGTATGCTAGATATCAAAACAAGAGTAGCTACCGTTGGATCACCGACATTTTTTTCAGTAAAATTAAAATAGTTAATATAGATTTTTGTAATACACTCACCTAAAAAACAAATAAATCCACCTACTAAAAATGCTTTAATACAATTTTTTAATACAGGTTTTTTAGGTTGATATGGTTTAATATTCTCTTTATAATTAGCTTTCAATTTTCCACTCATTTCATACACCCTTTACTCTATAAAATAAATCCAATGAAATAATGATCCAAAAACTTTCCCTAATGCGATTGCCATTAATAAATACACAATTTTTTTTTGAATACCAATTCGTTTAGCTAAAATTGGGAAAACGTTTAAAACTTCCGTTAGAGCTGCTGCCAACATCCCAATAAAAATTCCAGCTAAAAGCCCAATAAAAACGGAAAATATACTAGGCAAATTAAAAACAGTATTTCGCAAGCTAATCCAGCAGCCGAAAATTGCTCCCAAAATAACGGCAAATTCGTAAGCACGGATCTTTTCGATCGTTTTCGTTAATTGGGTTAGCCTCGGTATAATTCCTATGACTGATAAAAACGCTACAAATCCAGTACCAACAGCAATTCCACCTGAGAAACCAACAAATACGATAAACAACTCTCTAATCATCAGTATTCACGCTCTTAGTTGGCTTTTTATTTTCATTTACTAACACATATTCATCCATTGAGCGCTGGTACTGAAACATCTCGACTTCAAGAGGGCTCGGCTCTTCGTTTAATCTAGTTTTAAACCATTGATTAAAAAATAAAATCATCCCAATTCCTAGCCCAAATGAATAAGGTACTTGCAGTAATAAAGGTTTATGATTATATTCACCAGTAATCATATAGTAAATTCGTTGTTGAACTTGCTGCATACTAACATCTTCGTGAAAATAGATAATAGCTAGTGACGAACCAGTAAATAACAAGATCCAAACGAAACAAAACAGTATGAAACGATCCTTTGAAACTGTATTTTTAAGTTCTAAAATACACATTGTCACCCCAACAAGCTCAAACGAAATATCAGGATCAACTTCTTGAATCAACGGTAAAAGATCTAATATATCAATAACGGTATGAGTACCATCCTCCTTCTTTGATTCATGTACAATGATGTTTTTAATCGAGCTTATATCAATATTAATTCCTTGTAAGCGTGCAATATCTTCTAGAAGTACACGTTTACCTACTTGTACAACAACTCGATTAAGCAATTTAATATATAATACCTTTTTCATACTTTCCCCTCAGTTTCAAAGCTTTATGAATTCAATTACAACTAGTATGTGAAAACTTTTTAAAAATATAAGTGAAATTAAGGGCTGAGCTTTATGGCTTAATGGCAGGAGAGACTAAAAAAGTAGCAAAAGGAGGCTTAGGCAAGGAATAGAGAGTATGTAGCAAAAGTTGTGGTCAAAATAAAAGGCTGAAGAAT
>NZ_NUCO01000157.1:0-9234 GCF_002555445.1 Bacillus sp. AFS017336 | reverse complement strand
AACGCGGCATGGGAGTCTACCATGAAAAAACCTCACGGTATAGTGTGAAAAAAGGGCACATCTAAATAAGACGTCTTTATATTATTTTTAAAAATCGTTTCAAAGTAAATAAATTAGAGAAATAATTAATGATTGATGGATTAAGAGACTTCTTCTATCGATACAGAATACCCTAATTTTTCTAGTCTTCGAACTGAATGATAGACTATTGATACTTCTTTTTGTTTGTCTTAATAATCTTCTCCTAAGTCTCTGTACATTTCTTTTCTAGTCAGAGGATAATAGGCGATTCTTAACATGGCATGGGCTACTACTATTCCTGCTCTTTTCCTACCTTTTCGTGATGCTGTTCATCGATACATTGCTCCAAGGTAGTTTTTGGACGCACCCACTGAATGTGCGGCTTTAGTTAAGGTTGACTTTAAATACTTATTGCCTTTTTTGGATTTAGTTGATTTTCTTTTACCAGCACTTTCATTATGTCCAGGAACTATTGCTGCCCAGGAACATAATCGAGGTGCACTTCCATATTGGTTCTCCAAATCTGTTCCAATTCCATCTGCGACAGTCTGTGATGCACCGTGATTGTTGGAGTCAGACTAACTGTTGGGCTCTAATGGCACCATAGTTTATCGACCTTCCTCACCCAGCCATAGAAGAAGTATTGACGATTTTTATCTATTTTCATTTGCTGTGGTGCAGCGCTTGCGCTGAATGGGTGACTAACTGGCAGTATCATTTAAGTGTAATTATTCACAATTTGTATATTAAATGAATTCACTCCTATCAAAAGGCCTCCCTACTATTAGGAGAAACCACTAAAAAACCTGCGTTTTTCATGGGGCTTAGAGATATTGAAAGTTATTAAGATTTGTTTCAATTTTATGGCCCTTATTATTCAACAAAATAGAATACTAGTCTTATCGATTTATTTCAAATTCATTTCATAATTATGAATTACATGAGAAAACGAAACAATATTTATATATTTGTAACAGAATCTTAATTTGGATGTTATGAATATTACATAAATATTATAGAAACTTTAGTTTTTAGTAACAAGAAAGAGAATTAAGTAATATTACCTTTATAATTTAAAACGTGTAAACAGTTCATTTAAAAATGCATAAAGGAGTGGTAAAAAGTGCGAAGGACAAGAAATAAAATATTTTTAATATCATTAACCATTACATCGTTATTTATTATTTGGTGGATTGTACCTGCAAATTGGATACCAGGTTATGATTTAAAAAATGTTACGTCTAGTATGAACGAATATATATTACATAACTTTGGATGGTTTTATTCAATTCTTATGACAATTATATTATTATTGGCCATTTATTTGATTTTTTCAAAATATGGTTCAATTCGATTAGGTAAAGATAATGAAAGACCTGAATTCGGTTACTTCACTTGGCTAGCAATGTTATTTGGAGCTGGAATGGGAATTGGATTATTATTCTTTGGAATTGCTGAACCGATTTCACATTTAAGTTCACCTTTATCAACTCAATCAGGATCAGAAGAAAGTGCGCGTTTTGCAATGCGATATTCGTTTTTTCATTGGGGATTACATCCGTGGGCATTATACGCAATTGTCGCTTTAGCTATTGCATATTTTACATTTCGTAAGGAAAAACAAGGAACGATTAGCTCAACAATTATTCCGCTATTTAATTCAACTTCATCATCATGGATAGGTCTTACTGTAGATGTTTTGGCTGTGCTTGCGACTGTTTTCGGGATTGTGCCTTCAGTAGGTATTGGAGCTCAGCAAATTTCAGGAGGTTTAAGCTATCTATTCCCCTCATTTCAAAACACGCTTATAACGCAACTTATTTAATTAGGATAGCAAAAAGAAAAGTCAGTGGTAACTTTCAAATTACCACTGACTTTTTCTTGTACTGATTAGCACATATTTTCCTGACATTACTCAAATAATATGTGTGAATAATGTAAATGATGATAAGTTAATAACAACTATGTGATATATAACAACTATGCGATATATAACAACTATGCGATATATAAATACTATGATACTAACATATGTCTTACATTATATATTAACATATATATTGTTAATGAGGAAAGAGAAACAGAAAAACTCTAACCAATTTTCAGTAATTAGAGTTTTAATTTTCTTGCTTTTCCTTTTAGCCAATTTAACATCTTCTCGTCATTTTTCTTATTTTGTCGCTTATTTTCCTTTCGGATATACCGTGAAAGGGTAGTGTGAGCGATTCCCATTTCTTCTGCAGACTGGCGAATACTTAGACCTAAGGAATCAATCATCTCTTTCATATTTTCTGGTGTAAGAGTTACCTCTGTTGAAATAGTGAAATCGAATGATTGTTGCTCAGGTTCTATTGTGGGTTTGGGATCCATCTTTTTTGATAATTCCAAAATAGGTAATTGTTTTTCTAATTCATATTCAACAGATGCAGCTATTTCACTTCTAGCAATTTCTGATTGATTTGTGAGAAGTTCTTCATGACTTTGAGAAGCTATCTTTTCATAGCTGAATTCTTGCATACGTTCGATTATTTTTTCGTCAATTGTATAGTTCGAATTTACCAACAGCTTTTTTTGATTTTCTTTTACGACAATATCGGTTGGTAGAATGATCAAATTGAGTTTAGACCAATAGTTTTGAAACCAGCCTTTTTTACCGACTTGTTCTTCATCTACTGATTCCGTATAATACCAACTTTTAATTACAACATCTTTTTGTAATTCATCTAATACGTTTTCAAACTTGTCCCTCTTTTGTACTCCGTTGTAACGTGTAGAAATATCCATAACTTTTAACAGAGTTGATACTTTAAAAGGTTGCTGTAATGTACGTTTAATCGTTCGAATTTTCCATTGAAGGTTTAAGTACCGGGTTAATCGTTTGTGCTCACGTTGTGTGAAATGGCTATATTGAAAGACTTTTAGGTCTAACAAACCAAGTGATCGGCTAGGACCATCTAAATAAGGTGTTAAAATAGATGTTGGTTTTACTTGTACTGCATAGATTCCTTTTGGTTCTCCAGATTTTTTGTCATACGCCACACGTATTTTTCCAATTTCAAACATTCTCTGAAAATCTTTGAACTTATAGAGCTCATTGTCCTGAATTTCTTGAGTATTTACCACTTTTACTTTCTGATCACCAAGTGATATCCAAATACTTGAAAGTGCAGCAACCCGTTTCATGATATTGAATCGATCCTCTTCACGAAAATCGAGCACTTGTCCTTTAGCCGACCGTTTTTTTAGATTTCTAAGTCGCAGGGCATCATTACTATGAAATTCAATATACCCGTCATTGCTTTTGGGTGATACCATCCATAAATAGGTAATTAAATCAAAAAGATCCGCGGTCATTTCATCCAATGAATGGATGGTGGATTCAATCAACTCTAGCCACATTTCTTGTTGATCAGAGGTTAAATCGATATTTTGTGATTCAAAGGGTCTAAGCTCGGCCAATCCTCTTACTTTTCCACGATTGTCTATAATCTCAGTTGCCAAGTAGCCTTCTTCTCCTTCTTTAAAATCCTTTTTCTTTGTCACGATATCCCTCATCAGATGGTAGTCCATATCCATACTGGAATAAATATAATCACGTTTTAACACATCATCAATTTTTTCTTCGTTTACACTTCGTTTTACTTCATCATTGGGAAACTCGTGAACAAAGTGGCCTGCCAATATCACTTTGATGGTGTCCGCATATTTTTCAACTGCTTCATTAATCATTTGTTTTGTTATATATTTTTCAAAATATAAAGTTTGAGTGAATAAGAAAAATAATGCTCTAAAGCTTGGGCCCATTGCATTGCAGGGGGACTGGTACCTAACCTCATCTTCTGTCATACGATAGGCTTCCATTTTCCATCTCTCAAGGATATACTGACGATCTTGAAATAGTCGTTTCGTTTCTTCAAATATACAAATTTTTAATATTTCGTAGTTTAAAATCTGATGATCTAGTACTCTTTCATATTTCACTGACAAGAACATCCTCTCAATTTGCACCAAGTAATGTGCAAAATATCATATCTCTTTACTTATTTTATCATAAAATGCACCACAAGATTGTAATAAACTCAAGGATTTGTCACAAAATGAACAGAAAATGCACCAAATACTACACAGGTTCCGCTGAAATAGATAAAAGCACCAAATACTACACAGACTCCGCTGAAATAGATAAAACGCACCAAATACTGCACAGATTCCCCTTGAAAAGGTAAAACGCACCAAATACTACACTGGTTCCGCTGAAAAAGATAAAACGCTCCAATATGTATAGTAAAACCTTTTATTTTTTTCTAATTCATAGTATAAAATGTACAATTTGGCAATTAAGTACTACTGGAGAAAAGGTCTAGAACTCTTTTTATAGAAAGTAGCTACTTGAAGTGAACGAGTTGTCATTCTTTACTCCATTAAAGGGCCATTTAATGGAGTAAGACGGTCAAACAATCACTAGATATTTATAGTAATATTAGTATGGAGATTGTGAAGAAATGTACTTAAACTAAATGGCAGTTGAATAAGGAAAATGACTTTAATAATAGTAAATTGAATAAATTTGTTGGAGTCATGATTCATATAATTAATAAACCAAATCTGTTAAGAATGTTTGAACTAGCAAAGCTTTAATGAAATGAGGACTTATAAGTAATGAAGATTTATATATCGAGTTTATTTCCAATTTTAGCAGTTCTTTACTTACTTCCATGGACGTATTAAGCTCTTAAAACATTAGAATTTTATGTAAGAGCATCCTCTGGTTTATGGTGGCATGGAATATTACTTGTACATTTAATTTTTATTGTAAAATTGATGAAAGCAAAAAACTATAAATAGAAACATCATTTGTTATCTTCATCTTTCGAAACATATACATATTGGTAGAATTGGATAAGTAAAGTAAAAAATTGCAACCACTTGATGAAGAGTTGCAATTTTTTCTAAGTTCGATTGATTACTTGTAGGTTTCACTTCCTTCAATATGCACGTTTACTTGAAGTTGCTTAATCGAAGTTCGATCTACCTTCATTAGGTCTTTTTCATTCCACTTCTTCAAGGAGAATTGATAGGGCTTTTCATTTAGATTAAGTAGATCGACACCAAGCTCTTCACCTTTTTTTAAGGTTTGATTGATTTCGTTTCGAATCGTTGAGGCAAATTCTTTTTCAAGTTTTTGTTGATGCAAATGGTTCAAATTGGTCTCAATGATGCCACTGACACGAACCGTAATGTTGTAAGTGGGTTTGTTTTTTCCGAGCACTTTGATACTGTGTTTCGTGCGAAGCACTTTCATACTAGCCTTTTTCTCTTTTGTTTCAATCGAAGTGGCTGTTTGGTATTTACCAAACCATCTGAATCCACTTAATGAATCAAGGTCAACAAATCCTTTATACTGCTTGTGACTGATTACAAATGCACCGTTTTGATACGCAATTTTTCGGTTTTTTTTCTCTTTAAAATGCGTTTCATCAATCGCAAGTGAAGGAATTAAAATGGTTCCCACCGGTTCACTGTAGCGCGAGATAAACCGGTTGTATTTCAAGTTTAAGTTAGGCATGGTTAAGCGTGATTGTTCTTCCGGGTCGTGATAAATCGTATAAATATTCGACTGATTAAAATAAGCTTCACTTTGATAAATATCTTTTAAGTCAGCAACCGTACCAAATAACCATGTGCTATAACGGAGCAATGATTTTTGGCTCAAAAAAGGGACCACTTCATTCATTTTTTTCTCGATCACGTTTTTTGTGAGAATCACACTATTCACTTGACCGAGGAAAAGAGGTTCGACGGTTTTTTTGTGTAGCTGATTCAGAGCACCTTGTATGCTTTCGTCCGTTGCTGTTCCAATCAGAGCAGGTACTGGTTCAGCAACTGCGGTAGCTCCTTCTGTTTTTGCGACATTTGAGAAATTGAGCGCTTCAATGAGGACTGTATACAATCCGTTCTTGTAATCGATCCCGATACTCGTCACATAGATTTGATTTTTAATGTTCTTTCCATAGCAACCAGTTAGAAAGAAGAGCGGTAATATAAGAATAAAACAAGCTATTTTCCTCATTTTTCTTTCTCCTCACGACGCGTTGGATCCACAGGTCCTAAGGCTTGATGACGTTTTTGAAGATATTGAAAAGGCAGTTTAAAAAGCAAGTGAATCAAGTCTGAACGAGTCGGTTTCGAAAATAACAGTGCATAGGGTTGACCAAAACTTTCTAATGAAACAACTAAGACGATCAATAGAAAAAAAGCGGAAAAAAAGCCATAGATGCCAAAAAGAGATGAAGAGATTAACACAAAAATTCTTAAATAAACAATGTTTCCGGCAATGTTTTGATTCACTAGCGTATAACCGGAAATAACGGTAAGCGCAACAATCACAAGCGTCGTAGGAGAGGTCAAACCAGCACGAATCGCAGCATCGCCAATAAATAAACCACCAAGTACGGCAACTGTTTGGCCTACTGCTTTTGGTAAACGAATTCCTGCTTCCTTAAATAATTCAAAAAAAGCAAGCATAATCATTACTTCGGCTGGTGCACTGAGCGGTAAACCAAATCGATTGATCACAACGGTCGCCAAAAAAGCATAGGGCAATTGTTCTAGTTGAAATGTAATAAGCGCTACAAAAAAACCTGGTAAAAAAACGGTCGTTACGAGTGCGACTAAGCGAATCGTCCGTACTAGATTGACATAAAAGAAGCTAGAGTGAGCATCTTCTGGTGAAAAAAGTAATTGATTTAAACTGGTTGGTCCAATCAAACAACTTGGATTTCCATCAACTAAAATGACGAACCGTCCTTGATTTAAAGATTGAACTGCATAATCCGGTCGACCAGTGTTTTCCATAAGGGGTAAAACTGAAAATGGTTGATCGTATAAGAACTCCTCAACTTCATTACTGCTAACAATTACATCGGTTTGGATTTTTTGTAATCTTAATTGAACATCAGTTAATATTGAAGGATTTAAAATATCCTCCATGTACACCAACAACACTTTTGTTCGACTTCTCTCCCCAATTGTGAACGGAATGCTCTTTAAGGTTGTTGTTTTGAGTCTTTGTCGAATCAGAGCGAAATTAGTGGAAATATTTTCAATGAATCCATCACGTGGTCCTCTGATGGAGTTTTCTAAATTAGATTCTTCCGGGTTCCGTTTCGGTGGATTTGCCATTGGTAGAAAGAAGATATCATTTGTGTACGAACTAAACAGGACGCATTCGCCTGAAAACAATTTTTCTTCAATTTCGTTTTTGATTGGTCTTTCATTTGATAACTTACTTGATTCGTACAATTGATTCAAATCGTTAAAGGTGAGCGCCTTTTTTTGTTCGACAAGCTCAAATAAGGTTGAAATCGTTTCGTTCATAACCTTCGTGTCGACTAAGCTTGGACAAACAATTAGCTTTAAAAAGTGAAGCGTCTCACCTGTTTGATATTGTTTTGTTCGACAAAGAATATCGGATGATTTTTCAAACCATTGAAATAGTTCAACTAAATTGAGTGAGTCAAGCGTTTGATGATTCGAATTCATGCATTTTCTCCTTTCCGCAAAACGACAATCAATAAAATCCCCATCGCACAGCATAGAAAGACCAATGATACTGGCATGTAAATCTGATGAACAAAGTAAAAAAAGGACGTTGTATTCCATGGAACATAAGCCCCGATGATGAGCAAAACATATAGAAAAGGGATGATCCATTTAGTTTGATGGTTTTGACTGAGTATCTTATTTGCTAAAAACACATTTAAACTCACGCGAATCACCGCACCAGACAACCATTGAAAAACGGCTAAGAAATCAAGACGCGTAACGTTTTTACCAAGTTTCAACAGTTTCCATTGTTCATAGGCTGGATTTCGTAACTTTTCGGCTTCAACCCATCCAAATTCAGTGATTGCACCTGTAAGCGGGCCAAGTAACAGCATAAGTAACACAAAACAAATCAACATCATCCACTTTAATTTCACTTTGTCCGTTAAATAGGACACCAGAAAAACAATAAAGAGAATTTCAAAATAACCTGAACACGTATAAAGAAAACCTTTGAAAAAATGATGAGCCCCATGTTGAAAAATAGGGAATAACAGGGAATAATCTTTATTCGGGCTATTACCAACCCCCACAACAAAACCAAAAAGCACAACGAATGGCAACGCGACAAATCCGGTCGTACTAATGGTACGAAGCCCTTTATACGATGCAAAGAAGCAAATAATCGAAAACAATCCGATGACAAAGAGAATCGGAACTTCCATCGCGTAATTCGCCTTTGCCCAGCTCACTGTTAATTTGAGCGTAATAAAAGCGGTACATAAAAAATAAAGGATGAACAAAGAAAAGAAAATCCATTTGATGGGAGAAGGTAGAACTGCGTCTAGTAACGTGAACACGTTCCGGTTGTTTAATTTTTTTAACAAAAAAAAGACAAGTAATGTCCAAATACCAAACGGTACAACACTTGCGATAGCTGTCAACCATGAATCACGATGCGATGTCGTTAGTAAACTTGGAATAATGATGACATGGAGCATAAATCCAGACGATAAAAGTAATAAGAAATAGACATGCACCGCCTGAATGGTTTTATTATTCATTCAACACATTCCCCTTTAGACTTAGGATAGGTTTAATCTTTCCAATTGGACGCAAAACTATGTATAATAGATAGTCAAAATATACACCTCAGTCCGAGGTGTTCTTTAGCTTATTTCTAACAAATGAATGTTACTAATCTCCGGTTATAGAATGTTACTTTACGATTAGGTTATGAGTACGATGAATGTACACATAAGAAACCTACAACCATTAAGAAAATGAATTTAATAATGAAATTCAAGACTAAGATAGTTACTATTTTGTTATATTTACATTTTAATTCTTATGTAACTAACGCATACTTTCGTTGAAGAGCATGAGTTGCTTAACTGCAGCTTTTTTTATTTGCGTGCCCAGCAAGCCGTCAATTGCTAACTGGTGAAAGTCCAGTCTAGGTAAGAACCAAGTCGCCTAGTAGCTAACAGGCAACTGGTGGAGAAATCCTAAGGTTGAAGCCCTGTGATAAAGTAACTTCCTTACGGAATTACGAGCAACTTTACAGGTTGTAACATAAAGTGAATCCTGCCGCCTCGTTAAAAGGAACCTCAAAAGAGGACAAAGAGAAGTCGAGCCTGGGAATAAGTACAAATGCTAACTTAAATA
>NZ_NUCO01000156.1:0-14726 GCF_002555445.1 Bacillus sp. AFS017336 | reverse complement strand
CAGTAAGGATGCTTTTTTATCTTATCGCCCTCTACTCGTAACTACCAGGACGCTATCCATTAGGTCAACCAGTCCATCCATATTTTATGTCATGACTTTTTCATTTTTGAATGGTAATATTTTTACACATTCAACCAAACTAAAATGATATCTTTCCTTTTTTACACAAACCAGAAATGACCGATCGATTATCGTTCAAATCGAATCGAAAGGATGAAGTCTTTGAAAATCCCTACCTAATATTTCTTGGTAGATTGTTAATATGAATCACCCTTTCTCGTACGCTTGCAATTTGTTGCCGTTGGCAAATCATTTGCAAGTAAAAAGCCAATAATGGAAAGGACCCAAAGACTAGCGTTAAATGTAACAGGATTAAACGGGTGAGATGCGATTGAGGGACTAGCAATTACTGCACTAATCGTTATTACTGGAAATACAATCATCTGCAATGCAAGTAAATGCCTTTTCTTACGATAAAGAAGCCAAATCACTGCAAATAAAATCTCGAGAACGCCTATTATTTCTACGCCCTTTACAGCAGCAGTCCCCTTAATGGAAGTTAAACTAGATAGCATGGATACTTCCTCAGGATGTTTAGCAATTATCTTCGGAAATAGCCCATGATAAAACCAAATAAAGAAAAAAAGCATAGTTATTATTGCATTACTTATAAAGCGTACATATTGTATTCGTGGCGATTCCCCCTTTTCAATCCAGCGTTTCAGCACATCAAAACTAAGAGCTGTTGCCCACCCCATGAGTGGCCGAAAAAAGATGTCTAAAAACCGTCCAAATAAACCAAAACGTACATCATAGTCATACAGGGTTAGAAATGTGGTGCCGTAATCTCTCGGTATATATTGCCAATATCCCTTTCCTTCACTAATTGGCGAAATTTTTTGTTCGGTACCAAAGTGAAGTGATGATGTCTTTGAACCATCATTTTTATTATGAGTACCGATACTTTTACCCCAACCAGCTACTTTTACACCACATCCCAATTTCGTTTCATATAAAAAAGACTGCGGAGCATCTTCTGATTCTTTAGGTAAGTAGGTTATTGAAGAAAAACGCAAATCCCATAGTTCATGTAGTTCAGGATTTTGAGTCATCCGCCATACTTCGTCTATAGATGCTTGAATGGGTATTTCCACATAGATTTCTTTGTTTTTCATACATGTCACCTCTAATAATAATGTAACATATGTTTTGATACATCATGCTAGAATTTGTGAAATGGGTGTAAGATTCATAGGCTTTCAAATTCACTTTCATTAATCTGGACCTTTTATTGAACAAACCAGCTAGGGATTATGTGCTAAAAGAAAAAACCTATATAAATACAGGGTTTTATCAAACTAGCACAACAATAGGACTACCTCAGTAGACCATCCTTGTTGAACTAAAGCGCTCGTTAGTTGAAAAACCATTTCTCCCGTGGTACTGGGTAGTATTCGCCGGCGACAAGCTCTGGAGGAACTGCTTCTTCAATTCGTAAAAGATCGTTTGAACTTAAGTTCAGTTCAACTGCACCTGTTGAATCCTGAAGTTGTGATCGCTTTCTAGCCCCAACCAATGGGATAACATCTTCACCCCGAGATAGTACCCATGCAATAGCAAGCTGTGCAACGGTTACTTGCTTTTCTCTAGCAATTTCATGCAAGGACCCTACAAGAGCTAAGTTCTTTTCAAGATTTTCACTGGTAAACCGCGGCCCATTTCCACGCTTATCATCCGAATCTAACACTCGATCTTTTGACCATGTACCACTAAGTAACCCTCTAGATAGGACACCGTAAGCTGAAAGCGAAATGTCTAATTCTCGTAAAGTAGGCAAAATATTTGTTTCAATGCCCCGATTAAATAGTGAGTATTCTATTTGCAACCAACTAATTGGATGTACAGCATGTGCGCGACGAATTGTATCCACTCCTACTTCAGAAAGACCAATATACCGCACATATCCCGCCTTTACCATATCGGCAATTGCACCAACCGTTTCTTCAATTGGTTCGTTTGGATCTAAACGGCATGGCTGATAAAGATCGATGTATTCCACACCTAGACGCAGTAGAGTATCCTCAAGGCAATTCTTTATTGCATGAGGTTGGTTATCTCCATTCCGATGATTCTTGCCCTGCGAGTGTAGCTTACCATCAAATTTCACTGAAATGAACGCATTGTCCCGGTGGATTCCTTGTAAAGCTTCACGTAGAAGTAATTCATTGTGTCCATCGCCATAGAAATCCCCTGTATCAAAGAGTGTAATGCCTTCATCAAGTGCAGCGTGAATCGTTGCAATGCTTTCGTTTCGATCAGCATTACCATATAACCAGGACATCCCCATACATCCAAGGCCAATCTCTGAAACCAGAGGACCATTATGACCAATTGCTCGCTTTTTCATTGGTATATTCCCCCTATCATCAGTTAAAAATATATGTGAATTTCCTCCACCGCATTCCAAGTGAACCAATCTGTTACCAGTTACGTTTTGAAAACCCACTCCTCATTACGTTTATCTTTATTTATTCTTTCTTAACTAAAATCAAAATTCCTTTATTTTATGATACTTATTGTTCAGCTAACCTGAATACTTCGGTTTAAGTACAAACCTTTACAATCTAAACAGATTACTGAACACAAGTTAAACACCACTCTTCCGCTAACCTATCATTTACTTAAACAAAAAAAGTCGCATTTGCGACTTGTGGTCTTATTGAACTAACGCGCTCGTTAGTTCAATAAGGAATATTAATCTTATTTATCTTATTAATACAAATCTTATGCGATTTGTATAATGTGTACTATTCATTATCCTTAATGTATATTTCCCAACATTTCATAATCTCTTTGTGCATTTTTCTAGGTTTTGAAATCATAAACCAGTAAATGCTGAAACATTTATTATAAGATTTCTTTCTGTGCCGAATCCTAATAGTTTCAACAACATCATTTTTTAAAAAAATATAAGTTATGTACATTGGATAACTTTGTTTTTTTATTTCTTCTATTTCTTGCCAAGAAATTTTATTCCCTTTAAAATTAATGACAACCCCTTCTTCATCGTAATATATTCCTTTACCATTAATTCTTGTTTTAAAAAACCAAATCCCACACGATATCCAAAACAATCCGAATAACAAATCAGCAAAAAAGTAAATGTCAATCGGTTGGTTCCCAATAGTTGAAATTAAATATGCTAATATTATCCCTCCAACAGTAAACAATAATAATATTAATAGCCATGATGACCTATATTTTTTCATTGGATAGTCCCCAAAATCAAATGTAATCTGACCAATAGCATCCTTCAAGATCTTCAACTAACGCGCTCGTTAGTTACATAAATTAAATCAATTATTTCTAGAAACAATGGAAAAACATTTTTAGAATTAAATACCTCTAAGATTGCATAAAAACTTTTAGCGTTTGTTTATTTAATAATTATTGAAAACAATATAAATAAACACCAAAAGCCACGGAATAGCAGTCATCCATTTTGAAATTTTCACATTAAATTTGCCCAGAAATCTCGCAAATAAGTCATCAATTAATAGATAAAAATTTATTATCAAAAACATTATTAATATCGTAATCCATAATGAATACTTGTGATGTAGTAATTCAATTCCAATAGAAATCGAAGGTACAAAAATTATCCCAGACAGTAATTCAGCTACGTCATACCGTCTAGGATTTTTTTTAGAAATCCACTTTCCATACTTCTTTAATAAAGACATTTCCCCAACACCCCAAATGTTACTATTCTCTCTCTAAATACTACATACTAAATTGGAAACATTTTTCTGCTAATTAAGTAATTCGCTAGTTACTTATCGAACTCCTTGTTCAACTAAACTGCCATTTACTTGAATAAGAATAAAGCTACCGAAGCAGCTTTAGGTTGTTCAACTAATGCAATGCGTTAGTTGCACAAGACGCTTCTCTTTAGTGTTTTTTAATTGTCTATTCTTTAAATTATTTATTCAAATTGGTTCATACTAATAATAAAATGAATAATAAAAGTAGGTGATAAGATGTATGCTACAAAAGATGCTGATTTTTCGTCAAAACTTGAACAAGTATTTCAATCAGCTGTTGATTTTCAAAAACGAATCGTGATTGAAAATGCCATTACTCTTTATTATCTTGAAACAATTGTTAAAACGGATGATATACAACGTTTTGTGATTGAACCACTCCAACAAAAATTGATAAACGATTACAAACATCCACTTTCGACAGGTAAAATACCATCCGTTATTTCTTCTTTGAGTTGCAAAGAAGTAAGCGATTATAATGAAGTTGAAGAAGGATTATTAGATGGCTTTACCTTTATTTGTTTAAAAGGAAAATCATCAGGGTTATTAGTCGCGACACAGGATTGGAAAGAAAGAAGCATTGAAGAAGTGTACGGCGAACGGTCCATAAAAGGACCGATTAATGGGTTTACTGAAAATATTCAAATCAATTTGAATATGCTAAGAAATACATTACGAACACCTGAGCTTGCAATTGAAACAAAAGCCTATGGCGAGAAGTCAAAAACTCTGATTTCAATTGTTTACCTTAAAGATACAGTTGACCAAGCGATTTTAAAAACGGTTAAAAATCGTATAGAGGATTTGTCAGTAAAGTATATTTTAGAATCGAGAGTTGTGCAAGATGCACTTGAAGGGAGACCGCCTACTTTTTTCAACTTATTAATGACAACTGATCGAGTCGAGCAAACATCATCATCGTTATTAGAAGGTAAGGTTGTTGTTTTCGTCGATCGGAATCCTCAAGCCATTATCGCTCCCTCTTTATTAGTAGATTTTGTTCAGTCAGCAGATGATTTTCATATGAAGTCAGTTCATATCTTAACTCGTCCATTACGAATAATTAGTTCTTCAATGGCATTCCTGTTGCCTGGTGTCTATGTCACACTTGCGAAATTTCATCAAAATGATTTCGGTCACAAATATGCAAAAATGCTGTTTAACGATAAAGAGATTTTACCAACATATATAGAAGTATTAATTTTAACCCTGCTTCTTAAAATCTTATTCGATTTAGGCAGCGCTGCTCCAAGGGGCACGGTAATTCTTCTTACATTTGTTGCAACTATTTCAATTGGTGAAACGTCGGTTTCGGCTAATTTAATCCATCCAGTTGGTTTGGTTGTTGCAAGTTTAAGTGCATTTCTTTCGTTTTCAATTGGACTAAGAGGCCAAGTAGCTGCAATGAATTACGTGCGATTTTTATACATTTTAGTAGGAAACTTTACCGATTTCAAAGGATTAATTGTTTTATCGACCGTTTTGATCCTCTATATTACTCAATTAAAATCGGTTGGTGTGCCATTTCTATCGCCATTTATTCCATTTCAACTAAACGAATTTCAAGATGTGTTTTTTCGTGAGAATTTACGAAAATTAAATAATAAAAACCATTCATTTCCAAATGTAAAAACAGATAAATAGTTAAGTAATTTACGTGAAAAACCTATTCAAGTTGAGTAGGTTCTTTGTTTTATTTCGGTTACTACTTATACAAGAACATATATGTTCGCCGAATTCTTGTTATAAAACAATTATAGCTAAAAATGTAACTTCCAAAGCTAGCAAGCATCGTTATGAAAAAACGTCTCCAAAGACACCTTGTTATGCAACTAATCTGCCATTTTGTTGAATAAAAAAAGTCACATCTGCGACTCGTGATCTTGTTCAACTAATGCTCTCGTTAGTTACATATGGGGTTGTTAGTTTTTTATTTCTATTTAAAATTATTATGAAACATGTTGGAAATACTACTCCTAGTTTACTGGAAGGAGATAACCAATGAGTTTAATCAAATCCCTTAGCTTTATGATGATTTTTGCGTTAATTTTTACATTCAATAGTAAAGTAGAATTTGTTACAGCATCTGATAAACCCAAACCCCTAGAAGAGTTTTATCCAGAGAGTGGTTACAAGACAATCGAAGCAGCTTCTGCTGAATTTGAAGATCACTTTAAACAACCACTCAAGTTACCACTAAGGGTTCCTCCCATTAGTTTTACACATTATTTCGGAAGATTTCAACAAACGAGCGATGGAATGAATGATCTTTTAGAAGTAGAGGTGAAAAATGATAAAGTACCCAAAAATCATTACATGATTGTTATTCGACCGATTGATCACAAAATAGACTTCAATGGAAGAACGATTCTTGGGACTTATCAATTAAAGAACGGAAAACCTGCGACCTTATACGAATTAGGTAGAATGAAGCATATTAATCGAAAAAGTAGCTATGACGGGTTTAATTTGTTGGTTTTCGAAAGAGAGAATTGGCAATATCAGTTAAGTATCGATCGAAGAGTAGCCAATATTGTTACGCCTGAAGTATTAGTTGAAATCGCAAATTCAATCGATTATCCAGCTGAGCGATCGATTGAATAAGAAAAAAGGAACTTCACATGAAACGAAGTTCCTTTTTTCTTTATGTAACTAAAGCATCATTTAGTTGCATAAGACTTTTTATTTAAGTAAGTAATGAATTATATCATTAACTAGATAAACAGCTAATACTGAGAAATAACCCATCCAAAAGTAATTTACTTTTAATCCTTTCTTATATCTCTTAAATAAGGATAGGATAATAAAAAATATGAGCAATAAAAGAATGAAAACATCCATCAGAAATGCTCCAAAAGGCATAGATGTTGCATCATTATGTGTAACGATACCGTTGATTAATGATAAAACTAAAATTAAAGTAAAAATAATCCCTATAATTTTTGCCACTTATCTCACTCCCGAAGGCATAGTTCATTTATATAGAATTATCACACAATAACCTATTATTGAATATTGGGGGAATATCGTCTTTTTTAGTGAGAATTTTTTATTATCCTAATGCAACTAATCTGCCATTTTGTTGAATAAAAAAATCGACTAAACAGTCGATCGTGTTGTTCAACTAATGCTCTCGTTTGTTTAAGTATTATACTTCACAAACTTATTATATAGAATCATACTTTTCTTGAAGAATGCTTCTATTTCCTCTTTTAATATATTTTGTAATTTATTATCCATTCTGTATGTGGTAAATAATTAACCTTAAAACGATGACCATCCATTTGTTCGATTGGGTACTTGGAGGAAGATTCTAAAGTTATTTTTTTATTATTAATTGTTACATCAAATTCACCCTCTAGTCGACCTGTTGAGGTTTCATCATTAGTTATTTTTGTTGCGATACCTTCCAGATGGGAGTAGTTTTTATTGATATATGCTGGTAAATCCATACAAAAAGAAACGGTTCCATATAAGGAAAATAATCCGACCACTAGAATAACAAGTCTATTAAACGAAATTGAAATATTTTCAAATTTTGAAGCAACATGATACTTTTTAAATCCTTTCCAGTTGTTTTTTACAGTTATAGCAAATAGCACACACGTCAAACCTGCTCCAGTTAATCCTATTCCGTATAAAAGGAATATATTTGCTTGAGAACCGATAAAAGTAGATATAAAAAAGAATACCGCAAGACCTATTAAAACTTGTGCTAGCATGAGTGGTGCCTCCTTTATAAAATTAATGTTTTAGGTTTTACCAAACACTGATTTACGTATTTTTTTATACGCTAATTAAACTTTCATTTAACTAAACTGCCATTATGTTGGATAAGAAAAAGCGATCTTCTATTGAAGTATCGCTGAGCGTTAGTTGCATAAGGAATCAATATTTATTTGTTTCCTAACCTCTCTGCAATTAGTTCCAAATAACCTATTATTATTATATATGTTTAGACACGATAATGACTCCAAATAAACAAAGGATAATAGTCAAGATTCGAATTACTAACATCATTCGCCTTGTTATTTTTTTTCGATAAATGAGACCAATTATATTAATCAGGACGATGATAAAGGTTATTAGAATAGAAATCAAAAAAACACTCCCACCTTTTTCAAACATCTGTTAAAAAAAGGTATACCACACGCTAACAACCGCCCCTAATATAAGTGTTGTAAGTATAAGTATAACTCTGAGAATTAAGGTAATTGTTATTCCTTTTGAATAATTAATATCTGGAAAAAACTTAAGAATAATACATGATAAGCTGAATAGTACTGCCTCAATTATAATAAGTACATCTTTAAGCTTTAACAAAATAATTTCCTCCGTAAAATATCCTCAAAAAACTTAGCAAATTATTACTAAGACATAAACTACTTCACTAATTATACCAATCAATTAAGTCTTTGTAATTTGGGGTAATTTCGCATTTTTTTCCACAAAATTAAATTGTTCTTATGCAACTAAACCGACATTATGTTGAATAAAAAAATCGACTATAAAGTCGATCATGTTGTTCAACTAAAGCGCTCGTTAGTTGCACAAGACTCAGGAGCTAAATGTTTAGCTCCTATTTAACTATCGAACAGTATAGTTGAAAAAGAGGGAAAAATTAATATCCATAGAATTACTTTACTAAAAATTTAAATGGAGGGGTTTAATATTATGAATATTAGGGAAGCAAAGTTGCTAGATGCCGAAGCAATAGCAAGAGTATATGTTGATAGTTGGAAAAGCACTTATAAAAACATAATTCCAGACTCTTATTTAGATAGGATGACTTACGAAAAAAGAATACCACAATGGATTAATAACATTTCAAGAGCTGATAATTATGTCTATGTTGCAGAAACTGACGATGGTGAAATAGTTGGATTTGCTGACGGAGGAAAACGGGAAACAAATCAATTCAAGAATTCGGGAGATTTAACCTCTATTTATATCTGTAAGGATTACCAGGGACAAGGAATAGGAAAAAAATTAGTCGAGAAATTGTTTGCAAAGCTAAAGGAACTGAGTTATCAAAGGATATTTGTTGAAGTATTAGATGACAATAAATCAAAATTTTTCTATGAAAAAATGGGTGCGGAATTTTACGAATTAACAACAACAGAAGTCCAAGGGAAAGAATTAGGCTTGGCGATTTATGAATGGAAAGATGTAAATTCGGTACTAATACCAAGCTGATAATTGAGTTGACATATAAAGTGAAGAGCAATGGGAACCGAATTCCATTGCTTTTTTTATTCCTAATTTAATTTTGATATTTTTGTTATTAAAGCTGCTTTATTTTGCCGTATCTGTTTGTAACAAATGCACGCGTTAGTTGTATAACTTTGTTATTTAATAATAATATAAAAAAATATACAAACTATTGGAATATTACTTATCCATTTTGGAATTTTCATATTAATATTCCCCAAAATTCTCCTCAATAAGTCATCTCCTAATTGAAATAAATTTAATGCCATAAACCCCATTAAGATACTAATCCATATTGAAAAATTATGAAGATATTTGGTTCCATATATAACCAAAGGTATAAAAATTACATAAGATAGTAATTCTGCTAGGTCATATTTTCTAACAGTGTCTTTAAATAGCCATTTTCCATATCTATTTAATAATGACATTTTCTAGCACCTCATATTTTATTTTTTACATTCTCATTTGAAAAAGACTACTGAATTGTATAATTCCATAGACGTTTTTTAAAATCCTTGTTCATCTAAAACTTTCGCTAGCACTTTAAAAAATCGACTCAGCAGTATATCTAGTTATTCAACTAGTGCGCTCGTTAGTTCAACAAGAAATAAGATAATTAATGAGACTTATAAGCTTGTGTTTCTCTATTCTTCTAGTTATTTCAGTTGGTACTATACATAAAATGAAGGCACTAATTTCAACTAGAAAAAAAGAAAAGAGATGAACTTTCATCAATCCATTAATAAAGTAAAACAATATAGACACTATTAGAAAAACGGTATAGACCAAATTGTTTAAAATATAGTGATAATTAAATTTACCAATTATTTCAGTGCTATTTCCATTTTGAATAATTTCTCCATAAAAACTGGGAGCACATAACCGTCCGTTCATTGGTAAACGTTTTAATGAAAAATGGTTATTCTTCATTTCCCCATAGTAAGTTTTTCCTTGTTCATTAAGTTTTTTATCCCATAATGAATCAACTGCTGCTGCTCTGTCTTTATATATTTTTAAAGAAAAGGTACTTCTAAGTTCATCAATAGATTTATTTGATTGAAATCTATACTCCAAGATGCTTCCCCCACATTACATTAATAATGAATTTAATTACCACTTAATTTCGCTTTAAAAACCTTAACTTCCTTCTTAACTCTCCTGTCTGGTATTAAATAATAGTCACAATCCGTGACTCATGAACTTCAACTAATGCGCCAGTTAGTTCAACAATGATTACCATAATAAAATTATGATTCTGCTATTTTAGGTGCGATTTTGTATGTTAAAAATTTTCTATTAAGAGTAACCAATATATGTTTAAGTGTGCTAAGTAAGGTTGTCCTGAATATACTTTATCAGAAAACTTAAAGGAGTGTATGAAAAATTGAAAAATAAAGGCATTTTAAAAATAGGACTAGCACTTCAAATATGTTTGCTTGTAACTACTGGATGTTCTTCAATAAATGATGTTTCAAACAAAGAAATAAGGAAAGTTTCAGACGAGGAAATATCAAAAAATACAAAAAATGGTGATTTTGAGATTATTGTAAATTCGCCGAAAACAGTAGCTAGAGGACAGATATTTACAATAGATAGTACCTTAAATTATTTAGGTGAAAAGGAATTTGATTTAAATCATAGTATAGGTTTTTTTCGTTATATCGTTACTGATAAATATGGTAAAGAAATCGATACACATATTCCAATAAGAGTAGATGATGATGTTAAGGTTGATTTCTATTCCGAAACCCGACCTCTCGGTTTTACTAAAGTAAATAAAGGGTTTACTTTTTCGAAATACTCATTTTTCAATTTAAAGAAGAAAGGTAACTATAAAATTACAGCAATCGCTCGATACAGTGATAAAGATATTCAAGCTTATAAAGAATTGAAAATAGCAGATTTAAATCTAACTGTAAATTAATTAACATTAGACAGATATGACTACAAAAATTAATTTATCATAAAAAAGTGGTGCTAATTCGATTGCGAATTGCACCACTTTTTATGTTCCTCAAAATTTCATCGCTCTAAGCTATTTCTTCTCGAACTAACGCTTTCGTTAGTTGAATAACTTAATGTAGAAGTATAGTAGCTATACAGAATGATATTACACCTAATGTTACCCAAAATGCTAACAGAGAAAAAAGCTTATACCACTTTTTTGTTAGTTCTTCTGTTGTAATTTGTTCTAAATTCTTAAGTGCCTTTCTAAATCTATATAACTTAAAAAGGGCTATTACATTACAGATAATACCTATTGCTAAAAATATAATCCATACCAATAAATCCACCTCTGTGACTCATGATTTTCAACTAACGCATGCGTTAGTTGAATAAGAATTTATCATCTTTAATAACGTAAAAAATTTAAAAATATAACATAGGTTGTAATTACAAGTGTTAAAATCGATGAAATTAGAGTCAATCTTGATAGTACAATATTCCCCTTTTTTTTCACAATATTAGAACTATATATTCCATTTAAACCCAAAATTAATAATATGATTTCAAACAACAAAAAATTCACTCCTTAATTACACCTATACTTTTGTAATGATTATATCTCAAGCATTCTCCTTTGTGACTTGGGGGAATTTCGCCTTTTTCCACAAAAAACAAATTTTTCTTAAGCAACTATTCTGTCATTTACTTCAATAAAAAAACGAGCTGCGAGCAAATCGTGATCTTCAACTAATGCATCAGTTAGTTCAATAAGGATAATAAGGTTTACAAGTTGTTCACACTCCAATTTATTACCTCTGCTTCAAGTACACTTACTTCTCCTAAGCTTAAAATGTGAGGAATAAATGGAAACATTCCGAACTTATTGCCTTTCAAATTTTCTTCCTCATAGTAATTTAGAGTATCTATTGGAAGCTCATTAATTTCTTCATATTCCTCAATATCTATTAAATGAACATCTTTGCTATTTATCTTAGCAGAAGGTCCTATATAATTATCTTTGCGGTATAAATAAACCACATTTATATTATTTACTAAGTTTTTAGTCGAGATTTTATAAAACATTAAATCTGTTTTTACTTTAACACCAACAGTTCTTAGGGCATCATAAACAAGATATGGATGTAAGGGTAAAAAATGAATGACGTCATTCCACAAGCAATTCAATTTTGGTATTTCTTTTTCCAAAAGTTTTGGTCGTTCAGGGTGGTCATAATATTTTTTTGCATACTGATTATATAATTCTGAATCCAAAAGCTTTATTTTATTTAATGGTATAAGTGTTTCTCCACTCATCTTTTTTGGAACTATATGATAAACGTATTTAATAAAATCTCCCCCTTTTTTCGTACATTTCATAATTCTGTTTTCAATTATATTACTCCTTCTTATGCAACTAAACTGCCATTTTGTTGAATAAAAAATGGACTGCCGAAGCAGCCCAGCGTAATACAACTAATGCATGCGTTAGTTGCATAAAGAATATAAAAAGTTAATCACTAAAGCCCCTAAATAAGGTCTCTAATTGTGGTCTTAATAGTACCCATCACTTATGAACTTATCTATCTCTACCGTACCATCATCCAATTACTTCCCAACGTTTATCTGGTAAGCAGATTGCCACCTACCTACCATAATAATAAAAAGTATGAAATAAAACGACTGCAAGTGGGGCAATTTCTTCTGATGACGCATTTACAATAATTTTATCAAATTCACTATTATCATCTGAATCAAATGGCATAGATACAGCAGCTACTTCTTTATTGTCGCATATTAAATGACCTACACCTTTAAAATCTTTTTTAAAAAAATATTCATTGTTAGAAATCATAAAAGTATACGATAATTCAGTTGAAAGTTCTCTATGTTTAGTAATTGGTATGGCTTGTCCAGATAAATGTTCAATTAAAATATAACGAAATCCTGGAAAAGCACAATTAATACTAAATAGAGTTTGACCATGAATATTCCTTATTTTGTAACAAAAAGGTAATCCACTATCTATTAATTCGTGAACTAAATTAGCAAAAAATCGATGCTTTTGTTTCTGTAAAATAAAAACAGATTCACCACTTTCGTTAATAATGGACATATCGTTAATTATTCGCTTTTCATAAAAAAAATCAAAATTATTTCTAGGTACTCTATAAAAAAAATGATGCATTTTTTCCTCCGCATGCTAGTTTTGACTGTTGTAAATCCATTATAAACTCTAATTCCTTATTGAACTATCTTGCTATTTTGTTGTAGAGTAGAGAACTGATTTCAAAGGGATAGCTCACGCTATCTCTTTTAGTTTCAGCTCCCCCTCATCAAACCGTACGTGAAGTTTTCCCTCATACGGCTTTCCGATGTTCTTCCTTCTTATGCTTTACGGTTAATTCCTTGCCAATTTCACAATTAAATGTTCAATCTCTCCTCGAATTCTCTTAAAGTTACCATGGTTATTAATGTTATTTCTCTTCTTGTTATAGAAAAGTGTGAGTCTTTCGAGCACATACCAGTCGATTATATTTAGCCATTTAGTTGCTTTCGAGGATATTTTGTAATAATTCTTAAAGCCTTGAAGCTTCTTATTTAATCCTTTTATTAGTTCTTTTATGTCTAAATACAATTTGTTTCTCGGTTCTGTATATGCTTTAATCTTTGCTCTCATCTTTTTCATGGCATTTTTCTTCGGAATGTGTGACATTGCGTAATAGGTTTTTCCACCCTTTAATAGAATCTTAAATTTTCGGTTGTGGTATCCTAAGAAATCAAAACCCTCTTTATTATCAAACAGATTAACTAACCTCGACTTATCACGATTAATTGTTAGATCCAATTTCCTCATGATTGCTTGTAATACTTGAGCACTCTCTAAAGCTTGCTGTTTTGTTTTAGTTAGTATCACTAGGTCGTCTGCGTAACGAATTAACTCTCCTAGATGATGGAATTTCTTCAACCAAAGCTTATCCAAAATATTCAAATAGATGTTTGCTAGTAATGGGGAAATTACTCCACCTTGCGGTGTGCCCGTAAGGGGATTTCTCAGTTTACCTTCCTCCATTATTCCTGCCTGTAACCATTTTCGGATTAACTTTAAAACTCGGCGGTCATTGATTTTCTGTTCAACTAGCTTCATCAGTTTATCTTGATTAATGTTATCAAAGTAGCCTTGGATATCGACGTCGACTACCCAAGAACTGTTTCTGCTTGCTTTCCTTATTTTCGCCATCGCTTGATGGGCGTTTCTCTTAGGACGGAATCCAAATGAACACTCTTGAAAATCAGCTTCAAAAATAGGTTCAATGACCATCTTTGTTGCCATTTGTACCACTCTGTCTTTTATGGTAGGAATCCCTAGAGGTCTTTTCTTTCCATCGTCTTTTGGAATATACGTCCTCAAAACTGGATTAGGATTGTAATTATTCTCTTTAAGCTGTGCATACAGTTCATTTAAGAATTTACTTTCTCCATATTTTGTAACGATCTCATCAATCGTTTGTCCGTCTATTCCTCCACTTCCTTTCTTTCTTTTTACACGTTTCCAAGCTTCCATTAGAATGTCAGGGCGATAGATTTTATCGTATAATGCATGAAATTTACGATTAGGTTTCTCCTTGGCACATAGATATAGTGTTTTCAAAAGTTCTTGAGCTTTTACATCGGTGTAGTTAGCTAGTTTTCTAGCATTCACTCACTCTTACCTCCTTCTAAATATAAATGTCAACCTAAGTA
>NZ_NUCO01000155.1:0-38708 GCF_002555445.1 Bacillus sp. AFS017336 | reverse complement strand
AAAGTTCAAACCGTCGCGTCATTAGCGACTTTTTCATCTTAACATTCTCATAAGAGCCTGTCAACATTTTTTAAAATCTTTTCTTTCGTTGCCGTTATCTCTCGGCGACATGTATTAATATAACATCGATATTTACCATCGTCAACACTTTTTAAACGTTTTTTTCAAAAAAAGTTAAACTTTATCTCATAAGAACGTATAGTACAGATTTTTATTCTTTATACTTTAATCTAAATAAGCAGAATACAATCTAATAAGTAGAACTTGAATCCATTTAAATGTAACTAAATATGCAGTAATATCTATGTCCTTTTAAAGAGAGGTGTAATTATTGAATGGTTTCGTATTATTTTCAAAGCAACATATTATTACTTTATTAATCATTCTCTTACTTCTTATCTCCTTGTATTACTTCAAACATTTGATCAAGAAAAAGAAAAAAGTAGATTTATTCATTCGTACTCTGTTAATCATTTCAATGCTTTTAGTCGAGTTTCTTCTATATGGATGGCTTATTAAAACGAACCAGTGGGATTGGGGAGATTCATTACCTCTACAACTTTGCGGAATTAGTATGTATTTATGTTGTTATACACTCATTACAAAAAATTATAAAGTATATGAAATCATTTACTTTTGGGGGTTAGCTGGAGCTATCCAATCTGTGCTTACACCGGATATAAAGTATGCTTTTCCTCATTTTAAATATATACAATTCTTCATTACTCATGGGGGAATCATTTTATCGATCTGTTACATGACATTTATTTTTGGATATACACCAACATTCCGTTCATTGTTAAAGTCCTTTCTATATTTAATAATACTAGCAATACCAATTTACTTACTAGATTATTTCATAAAAGGAAACTACTTATTTTTAAGAGCAAAACCACCTGGAGCAAACTTGCTAAACTTTTTTAGACCATGGCCATATTACTTAATCGTTCTAGGCCTGTTACTGATCCCCTATTTTTTAATTCTATATAGCCCGATTCATCTTATAAAACATAAGAAGAAAAAACAATCACAATTCAACTCATCTAATAAAATAAATCCAATTGAATCTCCATAAAGATAGAACAAATTCAATAAAGTCCATCTTAATAACAATCCATTAAATAAGTTCGTATGGTTTTCCATGTTAGCACTAACATTTCCAATCCCATTTATGCTATATTACAAAGAGTGGGGTGGACAAAGTGGCAAAAAAGAAAAGTAGTAAAATTAATAATATAAGAACGTTTGCACTTTCATTATTATTTATTGGCTTCATCATTATGTACGGTGGTGTATTTTTCAGAGAGCATAAAATTGTTATGACGATTTTTATGCTTGTAGGGTTTTTAGCGATTATCGGAAGTACTGTTGTTTACTTTTGGATCGGAATGCTTTCTACAAAAACGATTCAGGTTGTCTGTCCGAATTGTAGCAAAACGACTAAAATGCTTGGAAAAGTTGACATCTGTATGTATTGCAATGAGCCCCTTACATTAGATCCTTCATTAGAAGGTAAAGAATTTAATGAAAAATATAATAGCAAACGAAATGCTAAGCAATAGCATAGTAAATAAAGCACATTACATTATGTAATGTGCTTTATTATGATAATGTTTTTTCTTTACATTTAGGACAAATACCGTATACTTCCATTCTATGATTAGTTACTTCAAATCCCGTTTCCTTCTCAACATAAAGATTGATTCCTTCTAATCCATCATAATGAAAATCATTCATTTCACCACATTTTTGGCAAATGATATGATAATGATCAGTTGTTATATAATCAAAACGACTAGAAGAATCACCGAAGTTCAATTCTTTAACCATTCCTACTTCACGTAATACTCTGAGATTATTGTAAACCGTTGCTACACTCATATTTGGAAATTTTCCCTCAAGTGCTTTATAGATTTCGTCAGCAGTTGGATGTGTTCCACTTCCGATTAAATATTCTATAATCGCATGTCTCTGAGGTGTAATACGTACGCCGCTATTCTTTAAATGTAAAATTGCATCTTGAATATTTTCCTTATGCAACGCCGCTCTCCCCGTTTCTATAAATTAGTTCCAAATTTACTTACTTATTATTAGTTTATTCAACTGCTAGAATATTTGTCAACTTTTTGAGAATTTATAAAAAAAATTAGACACTACTTGTTTTCCCATCATGTAAACAAAAAAAATGTGCGAGAATTAACTCGCACTTCAAAATGCTATCATCTGAGGAGGTATGCCCTATACTTCAATATATTCTCGAAAGCATGATAGGTATAGACGAAAAGCTCGATTATTTTATATAAAACGTTTCTTTCTCAAAAAAAAACTCGCGTAGTCAAGTTCTTTCATCAATTTAGTTTGTACAATTTTACGAATGATTGATTACACTATATACATCTTCAACATGGTTTTTTACTCTAACCTTTTGCCACACATTTTCGATACAACCTTCTTCATCAATTAAAAATGTTGTCCGTTCAATCCCCATATATTCCTTACCAAAATTATTTTTCAACTTCCATACATCAAATAACTTCGCAACTTCAGTAGTTTCGTCTGAAAGTAATAAAAATGGTAACTGATACTTTTCAATAAATTTTTCATGTCTTTTTACAAGGTCTGGACTGATTCCTAAAATGACAGTACCACTATTCATAAACTTTTCATATGAGTCTCTAAAATCACAAGCTTCCGTAGTACATCCCGGTGTCATATCTTTTGGGTAAAAATAAAGAACTACTTTCTTACCTTTAAAGTCTGATAGTGATACATCTTCCCCATTACTAGCTGGTAATGTAAAATCTGGTGCTTTAACTCCAATTTCAACAGTCATAACAATCTCCTTAAAAAAAATATTAACGTTCATCTTTAAATACTTGTAAAACAAAAGCCGCTGGCATCGTATAGCCGATCAGTGCCTCCATCATAGCAACCCATCTTCCGATCCCTACTGGTACAATATCCCCATACCCTACGGATAAAAGTGTAATCGCGCTAAAATATAAGCATAACCCCATTATATGGTAATTAGTCCCTTCAATAGGAATAGAATGCTCAATTAAAATCGGACGCTGTCCATGTTCTAATATAAAATAGACTGCACTAAAGCCTATAAGTACCGTTCCATATATTAAAAATAAAATAATATAATTATTAACTGAAATAAGACCTTTACTTACTTTTTTAGTTGAAGTATTCCATAAATATACTAGACTATACAAGATTGCAAAGATTGCTATAAAAAAGAAAAAAGCAGTTCCCATTCCAATCACCTCATTTCAATTTATGAAACAAGCTATTGAAATAGAATACTGCTTAGTTCCCAGCACCTTTATATTTTTTTACTCCTTGATTCCAAATCACCACAGATATTACAAAAACAACTAACCCCATAACTGGTGTTAAAAATGAATAGACATACCATTCGCTTCTACGTAGAAAATATGCAGCCGGGTAAACACCAACGAATGCAAATGGCAAAATCCAAGTTAATACAAAACGAATAATTGGATGATATATATTAATAGGATATCGACCATAGTTTCCTATATTATACATTAACGGCATTATGGATGTTCTAGCATCTGACCAAAATCCAATACTAGCTAAAGCGATAAAAATACCAGCGTAAACAAACATCCCACCAAAAGCCATTAATAAAAATAAGAATGGGTCATACCAAGTGATCGTTAAACCTAATTTAACACCAGCATAAATCATAATAATTAGTCCAGTTATCGCACCTAGTAATGATTCAAGCTCCATTTTTTCTAATATAACCTGAAAAAGACTATGAATAGGTCGAGTTAAAATACGATCAAACTCACCTTTAACAATATAACGATCATTAAAATCCCATATATTAAAAAATGAACCAAATAAAGCAAATGGAACTAAAAAGAATCCATAAATGAATACAATTTCGTCTCGGTTCCACCCTTCAATAAGTGAAGTGTGATTGAAAACTAATAATATAAAAATTAAATTAACAGCTTGAGACATTAAATCTGATAAAAATGATAAGAAGAAATTTGCTCTATAATGAAACTTAGTTTTTAAATATTGACCAGAATATTGAAGAAATATATTAATATAAAACATTCCTTAACCTCCCTGTATAACAAGATGCTTTTTAGCTTTATACCATATAAGTGTAATTGGAATACACAAAATGATAATCCAAGTAATTTGGAATAAAAGTCCTCTTAAAATCAATTCACCTTTAATTCCTTCAGCAAAAATCATACTAGGAATATAGCTAATCCCTTGAAAAGGTAAGTACTTCATTATACTTTGAGACCAAGCTGGAAAGAATGTTATCGGAATCGTTAAACCTGAAAACAAATCAATGATGACACGCTTTGCTTGAATAAAGCCCATATTATTTTGAAGAAAGAATGCCATTAGTCCAGTTAATAAATTCAATTGTGTATTGATTGCAAAACTGAAAACTGAAGCTAGTAAAAATAATCCTAAAGTAGATAAATTAAATGAAACATCTAATCGGAAAATTAATGCTACTAATATAAACCCTGGAATTGAAAAGAAAAAGAATCTAAAAATACCCTCACCTAATCCTTGCATCACTTTCGTAAGCAAATAATTATAAGGTCTTATAAGTTCAATAGCTACTTTACCTTCTACAATTTCTTCTGCAATTTCACGATCTAGATTATTAAAATAAAAAGCCCTTGCCATCCAAGCGATTGCAACATAAGTAGTCATCTGGTTTACAGAAACCCCTTGGATTGAACCTTGATGACCATATATAGCTTTCCATAAAAAATAATAAGCACCTATATTAATAGTATAAATTACAATTCCTGTGTAATAATTTGTACGATAGGCTAACATCATTAAAAAACGAATACGAATAATTTCAATATACTTACCCATTACTAATCCCCTCTTGATAAATGTTTCGAATGATTTCTTCAGTAGAAATTTCTAACATCTTCATATCTTTAACGGGATTTGTTTGAACAACTTTTGCAATGATCATCGAAATAAGCGTTTCATCGTTTGGTAATGTAACGCTCCAAATATTTTCTCCTTCTTCTTGCTTCCATTTCACATCAGTTCGTCCAATTAATTCGTTTAACATACCAAGATTTACAGGTTTAATAAACTGGAATTGTATTTCTTTCTCTTCTCCCCATTGGCCTTTTAACTGTTCGAGTTTCCCATCATAAATGATTTTTCCTTCATCTAACATAACTACTCGATCACATAGTGCCTCAATATCAGAAATATCGTGTGTGGTTAAAAGAATTGTTGTACCATATTTTTGATTTAACTCTTTTAAAAACTCGCGGATTTTTAATTTTACTAAAACGTCTAAACCGATTGTAGGCTCATCTAAAAATACTAAAGGTGGGTTATGAATTAATGCCGCAGCTAATTCACATCTCATTCTTTGACCTAAAGATAACTTTCTAACTGGTTGATCCAATAATGGCTCGATATCTAAAGTCTTAATGATGTAACCCATATGCTCTTCATATTGTTTATCTGGTATTTGATAAACTTTTTTTAGTAATCGAAATGATTCTTGTACAGCAATATCCCACCATAACTGAGATCTTTGACCAAATACAACGCCGATCGATTTAACAAAACGCTCTCGATCTTTTTGAGGGTGAAATCCATTAACGGTTAAATCACCAGAAGTAGGCGTTAAGATTCCAGTCAACATTTTAATCGTAGTTGACTTTCCTGCTCCATTCTCCCCAATATAGGCCATCATTTCACCTTTTTTTACAGAAAAACTTATATTATTAACTGCTGTCTTAGTTTTATAGTTTCTTGTAAACAAGTCTCTAAATGCACCTTTTACACCAGAGCGACTTAAAAAAGTTTTAAATTCTTTGTGTAAGTTTTGTACTTCAATCATGTTCTCCATACGTATTCCTCCATTTTTTATTCCGTCGCTTAGTGTATTTTAAATATGGACTAAGTACAATAAAAAAGTACTGAAAAATAATTTCCAATTTTTCGGTCTTTTTTTAAGAAAAATATAGATTCTACAAAATGTTCAAATTTCTTTCAAAGTTGGAAAGGCTTACATTTACCACGCACTAAAATTTCGTGCTAGAATGTAATTTAACCACATAAATAATGTAAAGATGCCGGTTAAAATCTTTCATTTTTTATCATTAATGGGAGGTACTCCATGAATAATCAAAAGTCAATTGAAATACATAATGAAGCTTTAGAACATATCGTTGGAGGCGTAAACAGTCCTTCAAGATCGTTTAAAGCAGTAGGTGGCGGAGCTCCTGTCACAATGAAACGCGCAAAAGGCGCATATTTTTGGGATGTTGATGGCAACCAATATATAGATTATTTAGCAGCATACGGTCCTATTATTACGGGTCATGCTCATCCTCATATTACAGCTGCGATTACAAACGCAGCAGAAAATGGTGTCCTTTACGGTGCACCGCATGAGCTTGAAGTACAATTTGCGAAAATGCTAAAAGAAGCAATCCCTAGTATGGATAAAGTCAGATTTACAAATTCAGGTACAGAGTCCGTTATGACTACTATCCGTGTAGCAAGAGCTTACACTGGTAAAACTAAAATCGTTAAATTTGCTGGATGCTATCACGGTCATTCAGATTTAGTACTTGTTGCCGCTGGTTCAGGTCCATCTACTCTTGGTACCCCGGATTCTGCTGGTGTTCCACAAAGTATTGCCAACGAAGTAATTACTGTTCCATTTAACGACATTGAAGCATATGCAGAGACAATGGAAAAATGGGGTCATGAAGTAGCTGGTGTACTTGTTGAACCAATCGTCGGTAACTTTGGAATCGTTGAACCAAAAGAAGGTTTCCTAGAAGCAGTGAATGAAATAACGCACAATCATGGTGCATTAGTCATTTATGATGAAGTAATTACTGCCTTTAGATTTATGTATGGTGGAGCGCAAAACCTATTAGGAGTTGAGCCAGATTTAACAGCTCTTGGAAAAATCATAGGTGGTGGTTTACCGATTGGAGCTTATGGTGGCAAGAAAGAAATTATGGAAACAGTTGCTCCTCTAGGTCCTGCTTATCAAGCTGGAACGATGGCTGGTAACCCTGCATCAATCGCAGCTGGTATTGCATGTCTTGAAGTATTGAAACAAGAAGGTGTCTATGAAGAGTTAGACCGCTTAGGTACAATTCTTGAAAAAGGTATTCAAGAAAAAGCTGATGAGCACAACATCCATATTAAGATCAACCGTTTAAAAGGTGCCTTAACTGTTTATTTCGGTATAGACGAAGTAACGAATTATGAAGAAGCAAAAAAAGCTAATAGCGAAGTATTCGGTAGATTTTTTAAACTTCTATTAGAAGAAGGTATTAACTTAGCACCTTCAAAATATGAAGCTTGGTTCTTAACTACAGCTCATACTGAACAAGATGTTCTCCAAACAATTAATGCGGTTGGGAACGCATTCCAAAAATTAGCTACGATTAAACAATGATCTATCCGAGGTCACTCCAACTATTGAAGTGGCCTCTATTTATACATCATTAATTCTGAATAATCAATTTTTAATTATATATAGGAGGTAGTTAAATGAAATTTCAAACAAAAACAGAATGGTCACCAGGGTTATTTAGAGATTATTACAATAGTGAACATGATGCATGTGGAATCGTTGCTTTCATCAATCGTTCCATTACTCAAACAAGAGAAACAGTCGATATCGCTGCTGAAAGTCTTCGAAAGATGAATCACCGAGCGGGATTTACAAACGGTGAAGGTGATGGTGTAGGAATTCAAACTGACATCCCTACTTTGCTTTGGCAAGAAAAACTGACATCTGTTGGTATTAGTCCAGAGATCGTTTCACACCCTTCTTTTACAGTAGGACATTTCTTTTTTGATGAAAAATCAGAAGTACAAACTTTGCTTCAAATTTTTGAAGAAAACGGTTATGAAACTTTATTCCATAGTTCTAACCAAACCTGCACATTGGCACTTGGTCCAATTGCTCAAGCAGCAGAACCTGAATTTTTACAAGTAGCATTACTTCCAATTAAAAATCACCAAAGCACATCTCTCTTTGATTTAACAAATATTATTAGCAATAAATCAAATGTAACTGTTGTTTCGCTAAGTCAATCTACTTGCGTATATAAAGTAATGGGAACAATCGACACTTTATTATCATACTATTCTGACTTGCAGCACCCTAATTTTCAATCATCTGTTGTTGTAGGTCATAACCGCTACTCAACAAACACTTCATCTTCGTTTTCAAGAGTTCAACCATTTAGCTTATTAGCACATAACGGAGAAATTAATACGATTGAACAATTGAGGATTGAAGCAAAGCAAATTGGAGCCAATATACAAAATGGTAATAGTGATTCACAAGATGTAAATATTACGTTAGAAACATTAATTCATAAATATCATTACACTTTGAAAGAAGCAATGGAATTATTATTCCCACCAGTACCTGCAGAATTTGAATTAGATCAAGAAGTAAACTCAATTTACAATACAATTCGAAGTACATTCGGTCCTTATTGCCAAGGTCCTGCAGGTGTATTAACAAGAGAAGGAAATGAATTTGTCGCAAGTGTTGACGCTTTAGGGCTACGTCCTGTATGGCAACTTGAAACAAATGATTATTATGTATTTTCATCAGAACAAGGTATCCTTTCTCCAGAATTATTTATCTCGGAGCCGCACGCACTTTCACCTGGAGAAAAAATAGGTATTAATTTACTAAAAGATCGCGCTCAACTTTTAACGCACCGTGAATTAACACATTTTGTCACAACGAAATTAAGTGACAAATTAGCTATGAATCTAGCAAATAAAGAAGCAAATTCAACTGATTATGTAGAACACTCACCTCCTTCTATTCATCCGTTTGAATATGGTGCATTCGGATGGCAAAAGGAACAAATCCAACTAGTTGAACAAATGGCAGAAAAAGGTGCTGAACCTATTCGTTCATTAGGTCATGATGCTCCACTAGCTTGTTTAGATGATGCTAGAAAAAATCTATCAGACTATATGAAGGAAACAGTTGCAGTTGTAACGAACCCAGCCATCGATCGTGATCGTGAAACAGAGCACTTCTCTATTTCTGTTCTTTTAGGAAAAAGACCATCCATTTCAAAGAAAGAATCTGGAATTGTTCTTCAACTCCCTTCTCCAATATTAGGTGATGGTTTTGTAGGAAGTACTCTAAAAGCAAATCGTGAACAAATTACGTATGAAGAAATCATCAATCTATATCAATTAGAAAATAAACTATATACAATTCAAAGCACATTTTCTAACTTACCTTTAGAGGAAACATTATCTGGGTACAAATACGAAGCAATTGAAGCTGTGAGAAATGGTGCAGAATGTATTGTTATTACAGATGACGAAGCACACAAAAATAATCAATATTGGATTGATCCGGCACTTATTACAGCGATCATCCATAATGGTCTTGTGAATGCAAAATTAAGAAGAAGCTGTTCAATTATTTTAAAAACAGCTGCAGTTCGTAATCTTCACGATTTTATGGTAATGAAAGGTTTAGGTGCAGATGCAATTAATCCTCATTTCCTTTTTGGGACAATATCAGAATTGGAAACTCCAGACAAAATCGTAAAACTATATGATGTTTTAAATAAAGGCATCGAAAAAGTTATTTCAACAATCGGTATGCATGAACTACGAGGCTATGCAAAAATGTTTAGTAGTATCGGTTTACAAGAAGATATCGCTTCGTCTTTAGGTGTAATCAATTTCTTCGGAGATCAATCAGTTTCTGGATTCCAATTAATCGAAACAGATTCAAAAAAACGATATGAAGATTACAATGCAGGTAATGCAACGATGCCAAAGTCATTCCATGTATTCCCTCGAATTTGGAAGGCTATTGGAGAAACGGCACAAACTGGTAGCTATGAAACATATCGTCAAAAATTAAATCAAATTGAAGAAGACCGTCCAACTACAGTACGACATGCGCTTTCATTAGTTGAAAGTAGTAAACCAATTGCTTCAGGCCAAGTCTCATTAGAAATTGGTACTCACTCATTACCATTTATTATTAGTTCAATGTCATTTGGATCTCAAAATGAAGTTGCTTTTAGAGCATATGCTGAAGGTGCAAATCGACTAAACATGATTAGCTTAAATGGTGAAGGTGGAGAAATCCAAGATATGATTGGAAAATATCCAAATACCCGTGGACAACAAATCGCTTCGGGCCGATTCGGGGTTAATGCGAATTTACTCCACTCTTCAAATTTAATTGAAATTAAAATCGGTCAAGGTGCAAAACCAGGTGAAGGTGGTCACTTACCTGCTTCAAAGGTAACACAAAAAATTGCAGAAACTAGAAACGCAACGTTAGGATCAGATTTAATTTCACCTTCAAATAATCATGATATTTATTCAATTGAAGATCTAGCTCAGATGATTAGTGAAATTAAAGCAGTTAATCCTAATGCAAAAGTAGCTGTAAAAGTACCTGTTGTACCTAACATTGGTACAATTGCAGTCGGTATTGCAAAAGCTGGTGCAAACTTTATTAATATTAGTGGCTTTGATGGCGGAACTGGTGCTGCTCGTGTTCATGCTATTCAAAATGTAGGTTTACCAGTAGAAATTGGCGTACGTGCAGCCCACAATGCATTATTAGAATCTGGTTTACGTAATTCTGTTGAGATTTGGGCAGATGGTGGAATGAAAAGTGTAAATGATGTAGTGAAAATGATGATTCTAGGTGCAAACCGTATTGGTTTTGGAACTTTATCAATGATTGCAATCGGTTGTACTACTTGTCGTGGTTGTCATTTAGATACTTGCCATGTTGGGATCGCAACACAAATTGACTCTGAAATCGAAGCGATGCGTCACGGCTTACGAAAATTCACACCTAGACAACTTGAAACAGCTGTAACCAATTTAGTACAATTCTTCACTGCATTCAAAAACGAATTGCAAGCGATTGTTGGTTCTTTAGGAATTAAAAATGCTCAAGATCTTGTTGGTAAAACGAAATACTTAAAACAAACAAGATTTTTAGATACTTTAAGTTTATCTAATTTATTATCAACTAATAAAATCGAGGAAAAAGAATACATCCTTTCTAACGGTGAATCTGCTAAAGTACTTCAAAGTAATGATGTTGGAGTTTATGCTAAGGTTGATAATGAATATCGTCACGCGGGTAGTTTGCTAATCCATGACTTAGTAGTAGAAAAACAAACAAAAGGCGCAGCTTTACCTGTAGAGCTAAGTTTCGAGGATCAGTCTATCCCAGGAAATGGTCTAGGAACTTATACAGTAGAAGGTTATTCTGTATTCGTCCAAGGTGGAGCTCAAGACGGAGTAGCAAAAACAGCGTTTGGCGGAACAATTTTTATTAGTAAAGCTTTAGGTGCCAACGGTCAATACTTTGGGGGTTCAGTCGGAAAATGCTTTGCATATGGAGCACAAAAAGGACAATTCTTTATCCAAGGTAATGCTGATTCTCGAGCAGGTATTCGTTTATCAGGTGCCGATGTTGTAATTGGTGGTCATAATCACTCTAGTCAACCTACTTCTCAAAAAACGCGATTAGGTGCAAAAGCAAATATAAACGGCTTTGCATTTGAATACATGACTGGCGGTCGAGCAGTAGTTCTAGGTGACCCAGGACCATGGATGTGTGCAGGTATGACGGGCGGAGTAATTTATGTTAGAAACTCTCCTGAATTAGGACTTACAAAAGAAGCTTACCAAAATCGAATCGCAAAAGGTGCAAGTGTTAATATTGTACCTGTAGATGCAACTGGTAAAAAAGATTTAAATGAATTACTTGTGAAATATAAATCACTTCTAATTCAACATAATCAAAATGAAGAAGCCCTATTTGTACAAAGTTTATTAGAAAATATTGACCTTAACTTCATACAAATTAAACCTAAAAAAGAACAAGCGGATCCATCTGTTTCAACAGAATGATTTTATTAAAAGAAGCGAAAAATTTCGCTTCTTTTTTATTTACTCTTTACGAATTTATCTCCAATAGTAAGAATAAAGCCCTTTCAATTTTAAATTCGAAATCTTTTAATTTAACTAATAATTTAATCTTTTTCTCCCTTCATATATTTAACAAAATTTCTTGAAAAATTGTATTGATAATGCGTGTAGTTCATTGTATAGTTACAGGATGTTACATGAGTAAAAAAATGAAAATCGTATTGAACTTTATGTAATAAATAGTAGTTTAATAATCATATAGAATTGAAAACAAGCATTAAGCTAGTCAAACAAAAAGGAGTAAAACAATGAGATTAGGAGCGCGTGTTCTAAAAACTGGTATAGCAATTACGCTCGCCATTTATAGCGCGATGTTTTTTGATTTATCTACAGCTTCAATTGCAGGTATCTCAGCTATTTCGGCATTAAAATCGTCAGTAAACCAATCATATAAATCGTTAGTTGAGCAACTTCAAGCTAACTTGATTGGTGCATTCCTGGCAATAATTGCGGTGATTACTCTAGGGAATAATCCAGTCATTATAGGAATTACATGTATTCTCGTGATTATCATTACATTAAAATTAAAACTTGAAAATACAATCGCTACAACATTAGTTACCGTAGTTGTAATTATGGAGGTTAGTACTAGTACTGAACACTTTGCCATTTTTACTTTTGATCGTATTATGGCAGTATTGATTGGTGTATTTGCAGCATCTTTCGTAAATATTTTCTTAATGCCTCCAAATTATGAAAAAAAATTATCTCGTTGCATGATTTCTGCTACTGAGCAAACCAATAAATTAATGATGATGGCTTTACACAAAACTGTTAGCCATAATGGATTAAGAGATGAAATTTACCAGTTAAGAGAAATCATGAGAAATGTGACGAGAATATATCGTCTATATAAAGAAGATCGAATTATTATTATTGGACGAAAGAAAAAAGAACATGAGAAAGCTCGTAAAATCGTATTGTTTAGACAAATGCTTGTCACAGCCGATAACGCATTTGATACTCTAAAAGCTCTAAACCGATTGGAGTATGAAATAAATACCTCACCGAAAGAGTTCCAAGAATTAATTAAAAATGAACTAACATGCCTAATGCAGTTTCATGAGCATGCAATAATGAAATTACTCGGCAAAGTAAACTTTGATCAAACCGCTCCACTTCATAGAGAAGAAAATATATTAAAAGACAAATTAACAAAGGCATTCTTGGATCACCATGATTTAAATGATGAAGAAAAACAAAAAACATGGTTACATCTATTCCAAGTTGTTTCTGCCATTTTAGAATATAGTGAAAATGTTGAACATTTAAATACACTTGTCGATAGCCACCAAACGTACCACAAGGAATATCAAGTACAAGTTGAACAAATAGAGACAATGTAAAATAACTAAAAACAAAAGCCTCCGATTCTACGGAGGCTTTTTTGTTTATTCTGTAAGTATTTTCTCTAGTTTCTTATCCATTTATACTTTAATCCACTCTTATAAATACCTCAAAAACAGTCCTGTTCTACACTGAACTTATCTCTAAATTTTGAATTTCAAATAAATGATAATAAGCATCTTTTTTAGCTATTAATTCTTCGTGCGAACCAATTTCGACTATTTGACCTTGATCAATATAAACAATTTTGTCTACATGCGTAATAGTAGATAGTCTATGGGCTATAAAAATGGTTGTACGATTTTTTGCCAATTCATTAATAGCATCTTGAATATACTTTTCATTTTCTAAATCTAGCGCTGAAGTTGCTTCATCGAATATTAGGATTGAAGGATTTCTTAAAAATACACGGGCAATTGCTACACGTTGTTTTTGACCACCTGAAAGTTTTACCCCTCTTTCTCCAACAAGCGTTTCATATCCACTTGGTAAACTCATTATAAAATCATGTGCATTGGCAGCTTTAGCGGCTGCAATAATTTCTTCTTCACTAGCATTTGGATTTCCATAATGAATATTCGCTTTAACTGTATCACTAAATAGAAAATTATCTTGTAAAACAATACCGATTTTTTCACGCATACTTTTTAAATCATAATCTTTTATGTCAACACCATCAATTTCAATGTTTCCTTTTGTTACGTCATAAAAACGCGGTATGAGACTAACTAACGATGACTTTCCTCCACCACTCGAACCGACCAATGCAATCTTTTGACCAGGTTCAATTTTGAAAGATACATCTTGAATAACTTCATCGTCATCCGCATTGTATTGAAAAGATACATTATTAAAATGAATTTTACCTTCTAATGTTTTTGCATAAACTGGATTTTCACGATTAACAATATCATATTTTTCATCCATTAATTCGAAAACACGATCCATCGATGCAAACGACTGGGTTAAAGTAGTTGATGAATTAGCTAATCTTCTTAATGGATCATATAATCGATCAATATAACCAACAAATGCAACCATTTCACCGAGTGTTAAATGACCATGAATGACTTGATATGCAGAAAATCCAATAATTAATAAAGGTCCAATATCAGTTAAAGTATTAATGATAGTAAAAGTACTCGCATTCCAGCTTGTATGTTTTAAAGCGCGATCTAAAAACTCACCATTTTTTTCTTTAAATAATCCACTTTCATAATCTTCAAGTGCAAAGCTTCGTGTTACTTGCATTCCTTGAATTCTCTCTGTTAAAAATCCTTGAAGTACAGCTAAAGCTTGAGACCTTTGGCGAGTTAAAAAGCGGAGTCTACCGAAAAAGTATTTAACTGCAATTGTATAAAATGGCAATACGACTAGCGATACAAGCGTTAACTTTACATCCATTGTTAACATGATCGTGACTGTAATTAAGATTGTAATTAAATCTAACCATACGTTCATTAATCCAGTAATAACAAAATCTTTAGTAGACTCAACATCATTTACTACTCGTGAAATGATTTCGCCAGTCTTTGCATTCGCATAATATCTTAAACTAAGTTTTTGAAGATGTTTGAATAAATAATCCCTTATATCAAATAAAACACGACTACCAATATATTGGGCATAGTATTGTCTAACATACTCAATTGGCGGTCGTACGATAACAAAAATTCCAAACGCAAACATCATGATATAAATAAGATGTGAAGTCTTTGTTGCGATTGGTATATGAGAATTAATAATGTTATCTACTACATATTTTAATAAAAACGGTAAAATCAACGGGATCCCAAATTTAACGATACCGATTGCAATCGTTAAAAATATATGGAATCGATACGGTTTAACAAATTTTAAATAACGTCTAATACTTCCCATATTTCCATCCTTTCTTATCATTCAAAAAGAAACTGTTGAGCAATTATCTTTTTGAGATGATTGAATCTCAAAAAACTAAGTCCGCTCAACAGTTTCAGGTTAATCACGATACATTAAGAATCGCTCATACCAATTATCAATAAAATCGGTAGCAAACGGCCCTTTTCGTTGATGAATTAATTCCTTTAAATAACCTAAGTTTTTCTTTAAAATTGGGTCAATAATAGGAGGATAATTCATTAATTGTCGATGATTTTCATATTCATCTTCATCTAACAGCACGTAAGTCATGTCTGGAAAAACTTTAATATCAAGATCATAATCAATATATTTAATGGCACCGTCTTCATAGACGAAAGGTGAGCTTATATTGCAGTAATAGTAAACTCCATCTTCTCTAATCATTCCGATAACATTAAACCAATAATCCATATCAAAGTAACAAATTGCTGGCTCTCGTGTAACCCATGTTCTACCGTCCGATTCAGTTACAAGCGTGCGATCATTTGCGCCAATTACTAACTGCTGCGTCCCTTTTAAAATGGTTGTCTCTTCCCATATACGATGAATATGTCCATTATGTTTATAACTATGTATCTGTATCTTTTCTCCCGGCTTGGGAACGTTCATGGCTTCTCCCTTCTTTCTAGTGTGGACGCATTTCAACACTTTATTTATACTTTACACTTCTATTATAACTAGTTCTTATCCATTTTTAAACAAAAGGGCGTTCAATTTGGTAATATGGCCCAAATTTTTTTTTATTTTAACGCAATTTTTCTCTCATCTGAGAAAGATTTAATAATTTGTTGGGTTTGTATTAAGAAAGTGTCTTGGATAGCTTTTAATTCAGTTCGCATTATATGTATCTCATCTTGGATAGAAGACAGTTTTGACAAATCTTCTAATTCAAATAGTTGGTTTTCAATTTCTTGACAGCGTTCAATTTCTTCTTGAATCTTTATTAATTGATCCATTGTTTCAAGTTGACGACTTACCAATTCATCGAATACTTGCATACTATTCACCATCCTTATTTCATTAATACACTATTTCTTGAAAACTAACGTAATCCCTTTGACTACATTTGGCGATATTTGACTTTTGGAAAGAAAATACTCATTCTGTAAAAAGTATGTGGATTTCTAATGAAGGTTTAAATTATGAAAAAGAGCACCCTTTTATAAGGATGCTCTTTTCGAACGTTCTTTATAACAACTAGACTGCATGATCTCACATCAGACAGGAAGATGATATGGAAATTAAGCTTCAATAGCTTATTACCGTTTCATCAACAGCGCACCTCTAGTATTTCAATTTCTTTTAAAATGCTTATTGTTGGTTTTGTTGTCCAAAGTTTTTAGAAGCAGATTTTTGTGCAGATTTTGCATTTGCTTCTCTTACAGCTTGAACATCAGTTTCACTTGAAAACTCTTGTCCAAAACTTTGGTTTTGTTGTTGTACTTTTCCAATGTTAGTTCCAGATGCTGTTTTTCCAGCATTGAATTGATTGTTGTTGTTGTTGTTGTTCATGATTTATCACCTCCACGAATAATATGATGTCCATTAGTCGGGGGAATATGTAAAAAAATTTAACTTAATTATTTTTGTTTAATGAACCGTTCGAGTGGAAAACTAAGAGAATAAATTATGAGGAGGCTTTTTATGTACGTAGGAAGAGATCTCACAGAATTATCAATGACTCCAAAAACTGAGTGGAAAGATAGTGAGTTGGAATATTATCATCATTCTTTTCAACAAATCACAGGTTATTTAAATATTGAAGGTAGCACAATACAAAAAGAAATTATAAAAGAAATTGAATCTCGAGGTGGTTTGCATCGAAACGAAGCAGACTGGACAAGTGGAACTCGCCCTACTATTGATTAAACTGATTTAACTAAGTATATTATAGTCTGTTTTAAAAAAATCCCAACAATTGTGTTGGGATTTTTTTAAGGTGTTGTAACGATTAAATGCCTAAAATTCAAACAAGCTTTTCAATCTGTTGATAAATTTTTTGATGAACGACTGGAAAAGGCAGTTCTTTACACTCGTCTAACGTAACCCATTTCTGATTACTCGCTAAATTCCCCTCATTTATTGCTTCGCCAACATATACATCCATTTTCCATACAAGATGTGAGAACACATGCTCAATATTAAATTGGTATGATAACCCTTCTACTTCTAACTGAACCTCTTGATTTAAGAAAAAACTAAGTGTGTCACTTTTGGATAATATCGTTGATTGTAATTCTGCAGTTGGAAACTCCCACATATTAGCAAGTAACCCACTAGAAGGTCTTTGCTGAATTAAATATTGATTGTTTTTATTTTTAATCACTCCGACCGCTAGATTAACTGGTTTCGGGGCTTTCTTTTTACTTTTGATTGGAAGCTCAGAAACAACTCCAGTTTCGAAAGCTAAACATTGTTCCCTGACTGGACATAGTAAACAGGCCGGGTTTGTTGGTGTACAAATTAATGCACCTAACTCCATTAATCCTTGATTAAATGAAGATGGATCCTCATGACTAATTAGTGATCTAACGGCTTGTTCAAAAATCTTTCTGTTTTTCGGGACAGCAATATCCTCCCAAATTGTTAATATTCTAGAAAAAACCCTCATTACATTACCATCTACAGCTGGCTCTGGTTTACCATATGCAATACTTAGGATTGCACCCGCAGTATATGGTCCCACACCTTTTAACTTACTGATTAATTCTGGAGAATCTGGTACTTTACCTGAATACTCTTCATGGACTTCACGGACAGCTGATTGTAAATTCCTAGCTCTAGAATAATATCCTAGTCCTTCCCATGCTTTTAGTACTTTTTCTTCCTCGGCATTAGCTAAATCGGCAATTGTGGGGAAGTTCTGCATAAAATTGTTATAAAAAGGAATTACTGTATCTACACGCGTTTGCTGTAGCATTATTTCTGAAACCCATACTCGATATGGGTCTTTATTCTTTCTCCAAGGTAAATCTCTTTGTTCGGCTAAAAACCAATTAACTAAATTATTTTTAAAGTCATTTTTTGGGAAAGCTTCTAATATCTTATTTAAATCTTCATTCATAACATATACCTTTCTATAACATCTATATATTTTTGTTAGTAGTTAATACTATAAGAATTAAAAGGGTAAATAAAGGGAGGAACTAAATGGATACTGGCACTCATCTTGTAATGGGATTTACACTTGGCGGATTAGCAACCCTGAGTCCAATCGTCCTACATGACCCACATTTGGCAAACTCATTCTTATTAACAACCATCATCGGTTCACAATTACCAGATAGTGACACGATCTTAAAATTAAGAAATAACGCTAAATACTTAAAACATCATCGTGGAATTACACATTCAATTCCCGCAGTCATTTTATGGACGCTATCGCTTTCCACCATTATGACACTATTTAATAATAGAGAACACTTTGGACTCTATTTATTTTGGTCTTTTCTAGCTGTTGGCGTACATGTTTTTGTAGATTTATTTAATGCGTACGGAACACAAGCTCTAAGGCCATTTTCAAAACGTTGGATTGCTTTTGGAATCATAAACACTTTCGACCCAATAATTTTTGCAATTCATTTAGTAGGCGTGCCATTTGTTATATTCCATTTTAGAGCTGGTCCAATTTGTGTCATGCTCTATATTATCATGGTTCTTTACTATGCATTTAGATATCGACAAAAACAAATCGTGATTCAAACAGTAACTAAGAAATTGCCAGATGCAAAACGTGTCTATGTTTCACCTTCTATAAAATACACTCATTATCATATTGTAGCAAGTACAGATTCTCATCATTACGTAGGAAAAATTAAGAAAAGAATCTTTAAAATTCACGATGTTTTTAAGAGAATCCCATTACCAGTAATCGAAGACGTGAAAGCAGCCTTTAAAGACGATAATGTTAAATCCTTTCTCGCATTTTCACCTGTTTACATTTGGGAATTAATTGGATATGACGACCATAAGGAACTTAGACTAATCGACTTAAGATACCGAACAGAAACATACTATCCCTTCGTTGCCGTAGTTAAATTCGACTACGAACATAATATAATCAGTTCATTCACCGGTTGGATTTTTAGTGAAAAGAAATTACAAAAAAAATTAAAAGCTTAAATCCTAAAAAAAGAAAGAAAACTGACCGATTGGCGAGCTTTTAAAAATGGAAACTACATCGATGTTTCTTATCGTTGCCAATTTATAAGTATGAAAAAAAATAACCCTTAACTAAGGGTTATTTTTTAATGAAGAAGATTGTCCTTTTCTTCAGTTACTAAAATTTGTAATCCTGGTGGCTTTGCAATTTTAATATCCGTTTCGTGCAAATACTTTCCATATTGAAAAATAAATTGTTGAACAACTTTTTTTGACATTTGTTCTCCATGATATTCTCCAGCCTTAGCATAAGTTGCTTCAAAATCTTCCCAAAGCCATTCCACCCAAATTTTTGCTTGCGAGTATGTTAATTGGCTATTTTCTTTTAGTAGTAGTTCAGTTAACTGCTCTAAATATTTCTCCATAAATTACACCTTCCAATTTTTAAACATTATTTATAATCATATCTGAATCTAAAATGGTCATCATATTGATGATGGTTCATCCCATCATTTATCACTAGGGGGTATTGAAATGACAACAAAAAGCGAACGTTTTTCAGCTCAAAAGCATGATACGAAAATTGACGGATCAATCGACTATAAATCAAAAAATGCTTCAAAACGTCCTAACGGTCAAATAAATACAAGTCCACAAAGAAGAATGGCTAAAAGTGATCCTAGTAATGATTAATTTTTAGAAATGAAAGCCAGGAATAGATCGTTCCTGGTTTTTTATCTTTAATAAACACAATCTTTCTCTTTTCGTTTGATTGAAAGCTTTAGTTCGTTTCAATTTTTTTTAATAATGCAATAGGAATTCCTATTTCTTCTTCACTTGTACTTTTATGACCCCAAGCAAAAACTCCATTCATATATGTTATCATGAATAAAACACCAGGTTCTTCGCTCAATTCATATTGCATACCAGGAATAAATTGACTTGCGTCTAATAAGTATGATTGAGCCATCGTTTTTTTACGGAGTATCACTTCAAGTTCATTGATCATATCCATTTGTTCTGCTTTTCTAGCTTGGTGATTCAAATTGCTAATTTCTTGAACTAATTCATCTTTTGTTAAGTCACTATATCGTTTTGGAATTTGCATTTTATTAAGTCTCCTCTAAAATCATCATCGATAAGTTTATTATATCAAGCTAATAACATACAACCAATTAAATTAGTTTAAGACTATTGTCAAGCGCTCGCTTTCTTCGTTGCTTCGCCTGTCTGCAGTGCTCATTACCGTCTAGGTAGCTCCGCTTCTAAACAGACTTCACACCTCGAAAGACAAACACTCGCAATTAGTCTGAAATCAATTGTTTTAAACTTTATCTACATATATCAACTAATTAAATTAAGTTTCATCCTCTTCTAAAATTAAAATTGCTTTTTCAATTAAATCAATTGGAAAGCCTTTTCGATATAATGTTGTTTTCATTTTTTGTTTGTATTCCCAATCACTTAATTGTTCATATTTCCTTTTCGCTTTTCTAGCATGGATTAACAGTGCTTCTAATTCGTCATCCGCTTCACTTTCGTACTGTGTTTCTTCAATTGCGATCGAAGAGATGTTCGTTGAATAACCCTTTCTTCTTAGCAATTCTTCAAGCTTTGCCTTTTTTTGATTTGTTGAATACTTAGAAAGCGAAGAAACTTTTTTTTGACAAAGTGAAATGGCATGTTCAATTTGTGTTTCTTTTGAAAATAAGGTTAAGCTTTCTTCAATGATTGACTTAGGAATCCCCTTTTCCACTAGTGCATTCTTAATAATGGTTGGCCCTTTTAAGGTCGTATTGATTGAAGTACTAACATAACTATTAGCATACTTTTCTTCATTAATATATCCTTCTTCTACAAGTCGAATGATCGTTGTTTGGATTGTTTCGATCAAGAATTCCTGCTTAGCTAAGTATTGCTCAATCTCTTTTTTAGTTCTCATCATTCTGGATAAATAAACAATACTTGAGAGATATGCTTTTCTTAATTGATCAGCATTTAGTACCTCTTCTATTTCATACGGCTCAAAAGACTGCCCTTTTTGTATATTAAATTTAACGATAGTATCGGCGTCTACACTAAATGCGTATTCTTCACCTTTACCATTATCAACATAAATATTAAAACGTTCTTTATTTAATTTTTGAACTTGAATTTTCGTAATAATAGACATAATTTACCTCGAAAGAAATTTTGTTTTACTATACACATAAAAATAATAATATCATATTATGAATTAAGGAGATGCGTGGATGAAGATTCTTCTTACAGGCGGTACTGGGTTTATTGGATCTCAATTAATAAATGAATTTATTCGAAGTGAATATCAATGTTATATCGTCACGAGAAATATAAGAACATCAACTAATCCATTTATTACTTATATTAATTGGGATCAATTAACCTCGAATTCTTTTAGGGAATCAATTGACATAGTCATTAACTTAGCTGGTGAATCAATCAACAGCGGTAGATGGTCTCAAAGCTTAAAAGAAACAATTCTACAAAGTCGTTTACAATCTACAAATGAACTGATTGCATGGTTTGAAAGACAAGCCCATCGACCAAACCTTTTTATTAATGCTAGCGCAATAGGGTATTACGGAACTTCAACATCATTAACTTTTAATGAGCATGACAAGCCTATTTCAAATGATTTTTTAGCATCAACAGTATTGGAATGGGAAAACGTTGCCAAAAAAGCAGAAGAATTGGGGATTCGGACTATTCTTGCTAGATTTGGCCTTGTACTTGGATTAAGCGGTGGAGCACTACAAAAGATGATATTGCCATATAAGTATTTTATTGGTGGTCCGATTGGAAAAGGTACTCAATGGATTTCTTGGATTCATGAGAAAGATGTTGTTGGACTCATCATGCATTTAATAAAAAATAATGACATTCATGGACCGATTAATTTTGTGTCACCTAGTCCAGTCACAATGAATGAGTTTAGTACACTCTTATCATCTTCAATGCATCGACCAAACAAAATAAAAGTCCCAGGTTTTGCCCTTCGATTACTACTAGGTGAAATGAGTATGCTAGTTTTAGAAGGTCAAAAAGTTATGCCTTCTAAAGCTATACAAACTAATTATAACTTTCAATTTCCATCTTTAAAAGAAGCTTTACAGTTTACATTAAAATAGTATTTTTGAAAGGATTTATCATGAATCTATTATTTAAGAATGCAACAATTTTCCCCGTTACTTCTCAAGTTTTATATAATCATGATCTATTAATTGAAAATGGGAAAATTAAAGAAATTGCACCAGATATTTTTTCTATGGAAGATCAAACGATCGTTATTGAATGTGCCGGAAAACCACTTTTTCCTGGTTTTATTGATGTGCACACTCATTTAGGACTTTATGACGAAGGAACTGGTTGGGCCGGAAATGACGCAAATGAAACAATTGAAGTATTGACTCCGCATATTCGTTCAATGGATGGAATATTGCCACTTGATGTTGCCTTTAATGATGCTATTACGCATGGAATTACGACAGCTCATATCATGCCTGGAAGTGGGAACGTAATTGGAGGAACTACTTGTACAATTAAAACATATGGTAAAAGTATCGATGAGATGATTATACAAGAGCCATCTGGATTGAAAATTGCTTTTGGAGAAAATCCAAAAAGGACTCATAGTAACGGGAACAAAGAATCGATTACTAGAATGGGAATTATGGGCATGCTCCGAGAGGCATTTTATGAAGCAAAAAATTCACACAACCCTGATGATTTTCGAATTATACCAATTATTAAAGCATTGAATAGAGAAATTCCAGTAAGAATTCATGCTCACCGTGCGGATGATATATTATCAGCAATACGTTTTGGTGAAGAATTTAATTTAGATATCCGAATTGAACATTGTACGGAAGGTCATTTAATTATTGACCAACTAAAGGATCGAAACCTTCAAGTATCTGTTGGTCCTACACTAACTAGACGTTCAAAAATCGAATTAAAAAATAAATCCTGGACTACATACAAAGCTCTTACTGATATTGGTGTAAGTGTTTCAATTACAACTGATCACCCATACACTCCAATTCAGTATTTAAATGTATGTGCAGCTATAGCAGTTCGTGAAGGTTTACCTGAACTCGAAGCATTAAAAGCAATCACGATAAATCCGGCAAAAAATCTTAATCTATCTCACAGAATTGGTAGCTTAGAATTAGGTAAAGATGGTGATGTCGTGCTATGGTCCCACCATCCGTTTCATTATATGGCTAAGCCATTAATCACTGTCATAGATGGTAGAATTGTGTATAAAAATATCGAATAATTTTACTTTTCAATTTGTAAAAAATCGTTTATTATAGTAGAGTAAGACTTTATGCGGTAAATTAAATAGATAGTGTAAAAACACTATTCTTATATAGTATTTTAACGGGAAAGGCAAATGGTGAGCCACCAGTAAATCGCTGGTCCTAGTGGGTTCGATTCCCACCCCGAAATTTTAGGGTGCATTAAAAAATTATTCACAATTTATTCATAGTAATGCACTTCACAGGACTTCAAATTTTTTTTAGTCCTCACAAAAATTTCGCGGGTGGCGTAACCTTCTTTCGCTACCCTTATGATTAGGAGGAGTAGAGATGCTAAAACAGCGAGATTTACAAGATTGTTCTGTACTTTTTGAACTTATGGTGCATCCTGATGTCTTTCCCTTTGTGCGCCATAAAGCAAATTCGTACGAGGAATTCTTATTTATCACAAAGCAAGCAATCGAACTAGAAGAACAAGGAAAAATGATATCAAGAACAATCTTAGATGAGTGGGGCAACCCTATTGGTAACATTTCATTACATGATATAGAAGCTGGATATGGCTTTTTAGGAACATGGTTAGGCAAACCTTTTCACGGAATGGGTTATAACAAACCAGCAAAAGACGCTTTCTTCCACGAGTTATTTCATGATTTAGGGATAAACTCTATTTTTATGCGTATTCGTAAAGTTAATAAACGCTCTTTTTATGCTGCAAGTAAACTACCATACGCAACTTTAGCGAACGAATCGCGTAGTTGCTTATATAAAGAAATAAATCAAAATGAAGAAATTTACGATCTATTTGAAATCACTAAAGATAATTATTTATTGCATACAATGCGTGAAGATTATCAACAACATGAAGTTACGCATTTAAAAGAAGCGTAATTTAGTATAGCCTCCTCAAAAAATGGATAGACTTACTAAGGATTTTATAACTTAGCGAGGTGTTTTTTGTGGAAAAACGAAAAGATAAAACAAGACGTAATTTAAGTTCTACTCAAGAAGTATTATATGCAAAAGAATTTAAACGCGCTGACCGCGCCGCAGGTTATACGAATTATAATGGAGTAGGTAAATAACTTTTTTCAAAAAGGCTTTTTAATAAAGCCTTTTTTTATTTTTGTAATATAACTTTTTTCAACTATTTTACCGGTTAGTTTTCCCACATATAAACAACTATTTTAAAAAAATCATTTTCTTATTTAATCTCACTTGATTCGATGATCAAAACAGACGATGGTCTAACATAATATTCTTTACTAAGCTTCTGTATAATTCGATTCATCTCGTCTTCAATTTTTTCTCCTCGTACAAAACTTCCCCCCACTACTTCAACTTCATTATCACGAAATACATACCATGAAAATCGAAACTCTTTCATAAAACACACCCTTTAAAAAACAACTATTTTTCATTATATTCATGAATGTCAAATTTATTTTAGTCAAATGTCTAAATAATTAATAAAAAGCTAACCAAATTGAAAAATGGTTAGCTTAAAACTTTTGACGACTGCACGCTTACTTCGTTGTCTCGCTGTGATCTATTTATATTAACAGCTTTGTAATACTTTTGGGTTCGTTAATAACTGATATGCATGATTAACACTTTCTTCAGTTGGTGGTTGAATATCTTTTAATGGATACTTTAATCCTAATGCTTCCCATTTATAAACACCTAATTGATGATATGGTAAAATTTCGATTTTTTCTACGTTGCCTAATGTATTAATGAAGCAACCTAAGTTTATTAAATCTTCTTCTGAATCTGTAATGCCAGGAACTAAAACATGGCGAATCCAAACTGGAGTTTTTTTCTTGTCCAAGTATTTTGCAAAAGCTTTAATCTGTTCATTTGATTTACCAGTCAGCTTTATATGTTTTTTTTCATCAACATGTTTTAAATCTAACAAAACTAAATCTGTATACTCTAATACTTCATCTAATTTTGAAAGAAAATTCGGTTCAGTGCTGAAGCAACCACCAGAGCTATCAATTGTTGTGTGAATACCATTTTTCTTACAAGATTTAAACATTTCTAACAGAAAATCTAATTGTAGTAAAGGTTCGCCACCACTAACCGTAACCCCACCACCAGATGATTTCATAAAAGGAAGATACGTCTTAATATCTTTCATAAGTTGCTCTACTGACATTTCTTTCCCAGAACCAATCTTCCAAGTATCCGCGTTATGACAATATTGACATCTTAATAAACATCCTTGAGTAAAGATTACATATCTAAGACCTGGTCCATCGACAGTACCGCAAGTTTCAATTGAATGTATATTTCCTGAAATCATTTGCCAATCACCTCTTTAATTAGTATCTAACTGAAAACAATCCCAGCTAATAAGTAAGAATTAAAAAATGAAAGCCTAGTGAAGATTTAACTTCACCAGGCAAAAAGCATTACTGAAGCAATTTTACATAGAACCGTGGAAAGTTCTGTTTATGACATCGATTTGCTGTTCTCTAGTTAGTTTTATAAAGTTAACTGCATAGCCAGAGACTCTGATCGTTAACTGTGGATATTCTTCTGGATGTTCCATTGCATCCATTAATGTTTCTCTATTGAATACATTTACATTTAAGTGATGTCCACCTTTTTCTGTATATCCATCTAACATTGCTACTAAGTTTAATATTTGTGTTGTTTCATCTTTGCCTAATGCTTTTGGAACAATTGAGAACGTATTAGAAATTCCATCTTGCGCATCTTCGTAAGGTAATTTTGCTACAGAACTTAATGATGCTAGCGCTCCATTTGTATCGCGTCCGTGTAATGGGTTGGCACCTGGAGCAAATGGTTCGCCAGCTTTTCGTCCATCAGGTGTATTACCTGTCTTTTTACCGTATACAACATTAGACGTGATCGTTAGCACCGATGTTGTATGAATAGAATTACGATAAGTTTTATGCTTTCTTACTTTTGCCATAAATCGTTCAACAAGGTCAACAGCAATATCATCTACTCGATCATCGTTATTTCCGTATTTTGGATAGTCTCCCTCAATTTCAAAATCAACGACAATTCCGTTTTCATCACGAATCGTTTTAACTTTAGAATGTTTAATAGCTGATAATGAATCTGCACATACTGACAATCCTGCAATACCTGTAGCCATTGTTCGTTTAATAGTTGCATCATGTAGTGCCATTTCAATACGCTCATAACTATATTTATCATGCATATAGTGGATACAATTTAACGTATTAACATATAGTCCTGCTAACCAATCCAATAAAACATCAAACTTCATTTTTACTTCTTCGTATTCAAGATATTCAGTTGTAATTGGAGCATACATTGGTGCCACTTGTACTTTTGATTTTTCATCTACACCACCATTAATTGCATATAATAACGCTTTTGCAAGATTTGCTCTAGCACCGAAGAACTGCATTTGTTTACCAATTGTCATTGCAGAAACACAACATGCAATGCCGTAGTCATCGCCATAATCAGGACGCATGATATCATCATTTTCATATTGAATTGAACTAGTTTTAATTGACATTTTAGCGCAATATTGCTTAAAGCCTACTGGTAATTGTGCTGACCAAAGTACTGTTAAGTTTGGCTCTGGAGCTGGCCCTAAATTATCTAATGTATTTAAAAAGCGGAATGAATTTTTCGTTACAAGTGGGCGTCCATCCATTCCTATTCCACCAATTGATTCAGTAACCCAAGTTGGATCCCCTGAAAATAATTCATTATAATCCGGTGTACGAGCAAATTTAACTAATCGAAGTTTCATGACAAAGTGATCAACTAGCTCTTGTGCTTCTTGTTCAGTCATTGTATTTTCTTCAATGTCACGTTCAATATATATATCTAAAAATGTTGATACGCGGCCTAAGCTCATCGCAGCTCCATTTTGTTCTTTTATCGCTGCTAAATAACCAAAATATAACCATTGGAAAGCTTCTTTTGAATTTGTTGCAGGTTTAGAAATATCAAAACCATGCGTCTCAGCCATTTGCTTTAATTCTTTTAGAGCACGAATTTGTTCATTTAATTCTTCACGATCTCGAATAACCTCTTCAGACATAACATTTGTCGTTATATTTAAAGCGTTCATTTTATCTTTAATCAATCGATCTACACCATATAATGCTACTCTTCTATAGTCACCTATTATTCGCCCACGGCCATATGCATCAGGTAGTCCAGTAATAACGCCAGAACGTCTTGCTGCTTTCATCTCTGCCGTGTAAGCGTCAAATACACCTTGGTTATGTGTTTTTCGATATTCCAAAAATACTTTACTTATTTCATCATCAACTTTATATCCATAAGATTCACATGCTGCTTCAGCCATTCGGATCCCACCAAATGGTTGTAGTGATCGTTTGAAAGGTTTATCTGTTTGGAAACCAACAATTTGTTCTAATTCTTTTTCTAAATAGCCTGGTTCATGTGAAGTGATTGTAGATACAATCTTCGTATCCATATCTAGAACTCCGCCATTTTGGCGTTCTTCTTTAGATAAATTAAGTACTATATCCCAAAGTTTGTTAGTTGCATCAGTTGGCCCGACAAGAAATGAATCATCACCAACATAAGATTTAAAGTTTTTTTGAATAAAGTCTCTTACATCAATCATTTTTTCCCAGCGTCCAGTTTCAAATTGTCTCCATTGTTCCATCGTATTACTCCTCCTCTTCTGCATGTAATACAGAAAGTTAATTAGGTATATAACAGATTACATGTTTAATTTATCATACGATTTACTAAATCTTTTACATACTTTTTGAACATATTGTGAAACATTGAACAAAGTAGTCTAAAACTTAATAATATAAACAATTAGATACTTTCCACTTAATTACAGTTGTTTCATATATATAGTAATTCATTCTGAAAACTTTCCTGTTATTCCACAAACTGTTATACTCAATAGATAGAATCTGTATTACCAAATTTCAATAAAAATTGTGGACAAGACATTCACAATCTTGATATGCGATAATATGATGGTTAGTACAAAAATGAATCAATTCACATATTGAACACTGTTTAATTAAAGGAGTAATTATGAATACACAACTAAATCTTTCTAGTTCTATTAAAGAAAAATTAAATTTTATATACAATGAACACATTCAAAAGGTACTAAAAGAAGACCAACTATTAATTGGAACAAAACAATACGTTTCCCAAGACAAAACGATTTTAGAAGATGCAATAACCGCTCTTCTACTCGGTAAAAATATACTATTAAAGGGTCCAACTGGAAGTGGTAAAACAGTTCTAGCAGAAACTCTTTCAAAATTACTTTATCAACCAATGCACAGCATAAATTGTTCAGTTGATTTAGATATAGAAGGGATTGTCGGATATAACACAATTGCTTCAAATACAAATGGATCTGAAGTTGTATTTATTGATGGACCATTAATGAAGGCAATGAAAAAGGGTCATATTTTATATATCGATGAAATCAATATGGCTAAACCAGAAACATTGCCATTATTACACGGTGCACTTGATTATCGAAAAATGATTACAAACCCATTTACTCAAGAAGTAGTAAAAGGTGATGAAAACTTTAGAGTAATCGCAGCAATTAATGAAGGATACGTAGGGACAAGTGAATTAAATGAAGCTTTAAAAAACCGTTTCATTATTATTGATGTTCCTTATATAAATGGTGAGTCTTTATTTCAATTATTAAAAGATGAGTCTGAGTTAAAAGACGAAGAGCTATTGAAAAAGTTCACTAGTTTTTCAAGTGATTTAATTCCATTGGCTAGTGAAGGAAGAATTAGTGAAGATGCAGCTAGTATTCGTGGTGTACTTGACGCATGTGATTTATCAGTTCATATTCCAGTACTTAGAGCAATTGAACGTACTATTATCGCGAAATTAAGTGATGATATCGAGCGTGAAACTGTTAGAGAATTAGCAGAAAGTTATTTTCTTTCTTGAAATGAGTGAGATTAAAATATGAAACAAATCATTTTTAATAATAAAAAAATCGATGCATCCACATTTCTTCAAATGGAAAATTTATCGATCTCTCTTTCAAAAAATCAAAATGCATTTTTAGAATTTGATTTTCAGGCTTATTATGACGATGAAGAACAAAAATTTACGATAAGTCATTTTTGGGATACTCAGGAACATAACACACAGTTACAGGGCCTAAAATCAGACGTGTACTTAAAAGCATTAGGTAATAAGCATTATACCGATTTTACTGAATTTAAGGATGTCCTTAAGGAATTACACGAAACTCATTTAAAAAGCTTTTTTACACAACTTTACGTCCTACTCGAAGATATCCGATTAGAAGAACTAATTATTCGCCAAAGACCGGGTACAAGACAATTATTTTCTACGAGAAAAAGAATATATAGACATTATTTTGAATCGCAATATAAAGCAAATGAGATCCGTAATTTCCATTTAGATCAATTATTTTGTTTAATCTATCTTTCACTCACCTCTTCACAGTTAACTTATCATACAAATGAACAATTAGAGGATATTTTACCAATCCTTTTTCAAACGTTTGAAGCTAAGAAGACGAGTGATATTTCTTCTATTATATTTAGAGTGCAACAGAGGTTACTTTCAATCTATAAGGAAGATATGATTCACACATACTTTGGCTATCTTCCATTAAATAAACTTACTGACCTTGCTTCTTGTAACAGTCAAGTTAAGGAACTTCAAAATGATGACAGTCAAGATGGTCTTGATGAAAGAAATAGTGAAGATGAAAAATTATCAACTTGGCATAGAGAAAGTAAGAATAATGAAACGGACGATAACTTTTTACGCTTTGAAGTAGAAAGTGGAACAAAAACTTCTATTAAAGCAAACTTTGCAAGAGAAGAAGAAGCTAGTGATCAGGCAATAGCAAATGCATTCGGTTCTTCTAAACAAGGAGAGAATAAAAAATCAAAACAAACTGAATCACATGAGGTGTCTAATTCATCCTCTTCACAGCAAAATGCTTATGGCAAATACAATAGCAATGTATCAATAAAACATCTCGAAGCAACAGGACAAACAATAAGTGAAAAGAAACAGTATTCTACATTATCAGCAATGGTCTCGAAAGATGTTAAAGAACTAAGAAAAACGATTGAAAAATCTTTAGAGAATAAACAAAATGCACCAACGGATAAGTACTATGGCAGACTAAATAAAAAATGGATTCGACTGTTCACAGAAGAAAATCCAAAAATGTTTTATAAAAAACAAAATGAATCGAAAGAATTAGATGCAGTTTTTTATTTACTAGTTGATTGCTCAGGATCGATGTTTAATAAAATGGATGAAGTTAAAAAAAGTGTTATTCTATTCCATGAAACATTAAAACAATTAAAAATTTCGCATAGTATTAGTGGATTTTGGGAGGATGCTTCAAATGCATCTAAAGAAAATAAACCAAATATATTGCATCAGGTCATTCCGTTTTCTAGCTCCTTATCCCCTTCAGTTGGTCCTAATATAATGCAGCTTCATGAAGAAGAAGATAATCGTGACGGATTAATGATTCGAGTTGTTTCAGAAGAGCTCGCTAAACGAACGGAAAAGCATAAATTTCTACTTGTTTTTACAGATGGCGAACCTTCAGCTCTAGACTATTTCCAGGATGGTATTATCGATACCCATGAAGCAGTTAAGCAAGCTAGAAAACTTGGAATTGAAGTAATTGGTACTTTCATTGAAGAAGAAGAACATCAAGAAGAAACATCGCAGTTAATGAAAAATATTTATCAGCACCATTATTTAATCGCCTCAGATGCTGAAGATTTAAGAGTTCAATTAAAGCCGATGTTAAAAAAATTACTATTAAGAAGCATAGATTGATAAAGTTGTCCATAAAATGAAAAAAAGAATAGGCCTACTAGTAGCCTATTCTTTTTTATATACTTAATAGATTTTGTCGAACGGATTTACATAACGAAATCGTATTTCCTATTGATTTTTAATTTTAAACGGAGTACGATAAATTTTGACGACTTAGAGAGATGCATATTTAAAGAAAAGCTAGTTGAATGAACGCTAGTTTGTTTTGTATTTAAGGGGGATTAGAGACTATGCCTACTTCATTTAAAGCAACATTTTCACGTGTACGATTCGTATTACTAGTTGCGTTAGTAGTTTGGCTAAAAACGTATATTGTTACTCTTTTTAGTTTCGATTTAAAGATTGATACAGTCTTTCAAAATGTAATATTATTTATTAGCCCATTAGCATCCTCTTTATTTCTAGTAGGGATCGCCCTGTTTTTCAAAGGGAAAAAACGTAATGCGATTGCCTTGCTAATAAATTTCATTTTAACTTTACTTTTATGTGGAAACGTTTTATTTTATGGATTCTTTAATGACTTCATAACTTTACCTGTACTTTTCCAAACTAGTAATATGGGTGATTTAGGATCTAGTGTAAAAGAATTAGCAAGCTTTAAAATCATATTTATGTTTATTGATATTTTGATCTTGTATTTCATCTCAAAAAAATTTCCTAAATTTTCAAACAGCGGTCGAATACCATCATTTATGAAGTCAACTTATTATTTAATCACGATTGCTATTGCTGTATTAAATTTAGGATTAGCTGAAATGGAAAGACCTGAATTACTTACTCGATCATTTGACCGAGAAATGCTTGTAAAAAATCTTGGTTTATATGTATATCAAGGTTATGATCTTTCACTTCAAACAAAAACATCAACACAAAAGGCTTTTGCTGATAGTAGTAAATTAACTGAAATCGAAAACTATGTAAATAGCAATGGTGTAAAAGCAGATGCAAAGCTTTTTGGAAAATATAAAGGCAAAAATGTTATCGTTATTTCATTAGAATCAATGCAAAATTTCACAATTGGTGCAAAGGTTAATGGGAAAGAAATAACACCATTTTTAAATAAATACATTAAAGAAAGTTATTATTTTGACCACTTCTACCATCAAACAGGTCAAGGTAAAACATCTGATGCTGAGTTTATTATCGATAACTCACTATATCCATTAGATCGTGGTGCTGTCTATTTCACACACGCAAACAACGAATATATGGCTACACCTGAAATTTTAAAAGATCAAGGATATTATTCAGCTGTATTCCACGCAAATAATAAAAGTTTCTGGAATCGAAATGTAATGTACCCTTCTTTAGGCTACGACCGATACTTTAACGAATCAGATTATAATATTACAGATGAAAATTCGGTTAACTGGGGATTAAAGGATGTAGATTTCTTTGACCAATCACTTCCTCTTTTATCACAAGTGAAACAACCGTTTTATTCTAGATTTTTAACGCTATCAAACCATTATCCTTTCGTACTTGATCCTAAAGATCAATTCATTGATCAATATAACTCTGGTGATGAAACACTTGATCGATATGTAACAACTGTACGATATATGGATGAAGCAATTAAGGATTTTATTGAAGGTCTGAAAAAATCAGGTCTTTATGATAATACGATTATTGTTATGTATGGTGATCATTATGGAATTTCTGAAAACCACAATCGTGCAATGGCTCAGTTCTTAGGTAAAGATGAAATAACACCTTATGATCATATGGATTTACAACGTACGCCATTTATTATTCATTTACCTAAGCAACAAAAAGGTAAGACAATTACAAAGGTTGCTGGTCAAATCGACGTCAAACCTACTATTCTACACCTTTTAGGTGTAGATACAAAATCAGATATCGAATTTGGTAAAGATTTATTTAGCCCGGAATATACAGAATTTATTGTTTTCCGCGATGGAAGTTTCGTAACAAGTAAATATTATTATGTAGCTGGCTCAAATACTTTCTATAATCGAAAAACTGCAGAAAAAGTAGAACTTAGCGATCAGGAATCGAAATTGCTAATCGATAAAGCAAAGAAAGAATTAACTCTTTCAGATAATATTGTTTACGGAGATTTACTCCGCTTTGACACTAATAATAAGTATAAAACAGGTACAATGAAAACAATCACTGAACCAAATCAGTAAGAGGTGCTTTTACAAGCATCTCTTTTTGTTATATTATGGTATTTATACATAAGTTTTTAATTTAATAAAATTCATAATACCGTAAAGGAGGTTATTAATTGTTTAAAAACTCCAAGTTATTATTTTGGACGGTCGAAATACTATTGTTATTCTTAGTATTATTCGTTGGAACAAAGATTTCATTTTTATTTCAACCAATTGCAATTTTAATTAGTACATTATTTGCACCGATACTTGTCTCGATTTTCCTATACTTCCTATTTGCACCAATAGTCGATTTTTTAGAGCGTAAAAAGGTGCCTCGTTCGATCGGTATTTTGCTTCTTTACCTTGCATTAATCTTAATTGCAGTAGTATCTATCATTAATGTATTCCCTACTTTAACCGATCAATTTAAAGATTTGGTAAATAATATGCCAACTATTGTAAATAAAGCTACAAATAAAATTGGATTATTAGAAAAGTGGTTAGGAAGCCAAAACTATGTTGAAATTAAAGATTTAGAAAAGAAAGTTGCAGATTACTCAATCGTATTTCTTGGTGGAATTACGGGTGGAATTGGTGCATTTTTTAATATACTTAGCAATGTAACTTTAATCATTTTAACGGTTCCATTTATATTGTTTTATATGTTTAAAGACGGTCATAAATTTCCTACTGCAATGTCTCGTTTTTCACCTCAAAGTTTGAGGAAAGAAGCAATTCATATAGCTAAGGAAACAAGTGAAACATTGGCCTCTTACATTCAAGGTCAAACCATTGTTTGTATATTCGTAGGTATTGGAACATTTATTGGATACAGCATTATCGGATTACCTAATGCTTTAATTTTAGCCTTAGTTGCAGCTGTTACAAATATCATTCCATACTTCGGTCCATTTATCGGAGGAGCTCCTGCAGTAATTGTTGCTATACTAATTTCTCCAAAAATAGCTTTATTCGTAATATTAGTGATTTTAATCGTCCAACAAATTGATTCAAATTTAATCTCACCATATATAATGGGGAAAAAGTTAAATATTCATCCTTTAACGATTATTTTACTATTATTATTTGCGGGTAACTTCGCAGGTGTACTTGGCATGGTTTTAGCTGTACCAACATACGCAATCTGTAAAGTAGTGATTATTAATATATCTAGAATCATTAAGCTAAGGAAAAAAGCAAAATTCGCAGATAGTATCATAGATGATGAAGTCGAGCCAAAAATTGAAATAAACATTATCGACGAAAAAGAACCGAAAGAATAATAAAGAGCAGGAACTTGGACATTAGAGTCCACAATTCCTGCTCTTTCTATTAAATTTCTACTCTCATGCCTTGTTCTCTTTTTAATAACCACTCTTTCCGCCATAAGCCCCCAGCATAACCAGTTAACTTACCATTTGATCCAATAATTCGATGGCAGGGTACGATGATACTTAGTGGATTTCTAGCATTTGCATTCGCAACTGCTCTTACCGCTTTTGGATTTCCTATTCGATTAGCAATATCGGCATAGGAAGTTGTTTCTCCATATTTTACTTTAACAAGTTCCCTCCATACACTTTCCTGAAAAGGAGTTCCTTTTGCAATTGATCGAATACTAAATTCCTTTCGATTTCCATTGAAATATTCATTTAATTCATTTGCTGCATCCTTTAAAGCAATTGGAACTATCTTACTCATTTCACCATTTTCTTCTTTAACAAAATCAATATATGCTACTCCTTGATCATTCCCAACAATCCGCAACATACCTAACGGGGTGACTATATACGCTGTTTCTAAATCATTCATCAATCATTCTCCTATGCTTTAAGTCGCTACTACATTGCTTCATCACATTGATTATAGCCATCTCTATTATAAAATTTAACCTCTTGTTCACTCGGCCATACGATAAAAAATCCTCTAACCTAAATTTCCTCTTAATCCTCTGTGCCTAAAACATCTGTATTAGGTGGAATATACCCCATTTGACGAGCCATTGCGACAATTTGTCCTTTATGATGATATTCGTGTGTAATTGTATGTATTAACAATTTCATCGGTGTAAAGGAAACTTCTTCATTATTATCTCTCCAAGGAATCGTTCTAACAAACGGTTTATTTAAGTCATCAGTCGGCATGTTAAATAATTCATTTAGGTATAAGTCAGCTAGTTCAAATCTTGATCTAATATCATCAAGAGTAATATTTACGATATTTTCCTTTGGCGTAATTGGCTTTTTGGTTTTTAATAAAATAAACGAACCAATCCAAGCAATATAACATTCAGCCATATGCAGCAGTGATTCTCTAACACTTTGAAAGCCGAACCCATCTAATTTACGAGCAAAATCCTCTTGCTTTAATTCACTACAAAAGTTTAATAATGTTTCACGATTTTCTTTAACCCAATTATATTCTTTCAGATTCATTACCTTCACCTCTTAAACGATTGTTTATTTATGCTATTCTACTTAGGCGTAAAAATCACCTTTATATACTGTGGATGAATTAATATGTTGCTATATTGTGGAGAATACGAACACTTTGTGTACTTTATTGATAAAGCTGTGAACTTTGTTGATAAAGTGATAGTTTTTGTTGATATATTGATAGTTTTTATTGATATATTATTCAAATTTGTTGATAAAATAATTTCAAGGTATATTCATTAACGAAATAATCTTCAATTATCAACAAAAATAAAAAGTCTGTGGACATTCGCACAGACTTTCACACATTTACACAAATAACTTCAAACTTACTTGAACAATTAACAAGACAGAAACTGAAATCAAAAGAATTCGGGCAAGCTTCATCGGTACGAATTCTGCAAACCTTAATCCAACCTGATTCCCAAGAATCGAAGCAGCTGCCATTGTTACAGCAATTTTCCATTGAAAGTGGCCCGTCATATAAAAAATGACAAACGCTGATAAACAACTACCAAAATTTAATACTCTAGCTAATTGAACAGCATTTACATAAGTAAACCCTTTTTTAATAAAATACAAGATTGCAAATGTTGATGAACCTGGACCAAAGCCCCCATCATAAACGCCGATTCCAGTTAAGATTCCTCTATCTAGTAATGTTTGCTTTTCCACGCCGCTTTTATTCTTAGTTTCATAGTTCCACTTTTTACTTGCAAACGTTAACCATACCGAGCCAGTTAATAAAACTAATGCGACTATATTCATCACATGTTCATTTAACATACTTGTAACAAATGCTCCAATTCCTCCACCCACTATAGAAACAAGTATAAATTGCAAAATGATAGATGGCTTAAAATCCCTCTTTTTAATTGTATAAAGGATGCTACTAAATGATCCTAAACCTGAAGCAAACTTATTTGTAGCAATACCCGTTTGAATTGGAATTCCAAGAAAAATCATCATAGGAAGTGTAATTAATCCCCCACCACCTGCTAACGTTCCAACCACTGCTGCACCGATTCCTAAAATAAAAAGTAATAATAGTGAGTCCATTTTCCTATCCCCTTTTTTACGTCTACCTCTACTATACACAAAATATTCGAAAAAAGGGAAAAGTTAAGGACTAATTTTAAAGATCAGATTCAGAAAAAATAGGTCGAAGGGGAAAAATCGGTTGAAATTAGGGACTTTATATTCACATTTCAAAGGATTATTTAGACAGCTTAAATTTGTGAGAGCAGTGATTTTATGGGAATGTGTTGAATCAACAACGCATGTTTTTATTAATCCATGACATTAAGCTCAAAATCATAAAAAAGGAGTGCCCCTATGTCAGACAACCTGACTTATGAGACAACCCCTTACGTTTAAAAAATACTTAAATTATATTTAGAAGCAAGTAATTCTAACAGTTTTATACCTGCTATGCTATTTCCCTTTTCATCAAGTGAAGGTCCATAAACTCCGATTCCAAATCTACGAGGCACTGCACCCATCACACCGCCAGAAACTCCACTTTTAGCTGGGATTCCCACTTTAATGGCAAACTCACCTGATGCATTGTACATCCCACAAGTAACCATAAATGTATTACAAATCTTTGCAACTTTCTCAGGGATAAGCTGTGTTTTAGATATTGGATCCCATCCATCAAGAGCAAAAATAAGACCAATCCTCGCCAATTCAACACAATTTACTTCAACTGAGCATTGCTTCGTATATAAATCTAATAACAACTCGACATCTTCAGTAATAATGCCATGCTCTTTCATAAAGTAACAAAGTGATCTGTTCAGATGTGCTGTTTCAAACTCTGATGCAGCAACCTCTTTCGAGTAAGAAAGATCTTTATTACCTGTTAAAACTTTCATAAAGTTTAAAAGTCGCTGAAATCTATCATTAATACTATGACCTTTTATCATACTTGTAACAGCCAATGCTCCAGCGTTAATCATTGGATTTAATGGCTTACCAGCAGACCTAATCTCTAATTTCGCAATCGAATTAAAAGGATCACCCGTTGGTTCCATCCCTACTCGTTCGAATACATAATCCTCGCCTCGATCCATTAATACCAAAGCTAAAGCAATCACTTTCGATATACTTTGCAAAGTATATCGAGTACTCGTATTACCTGCTTCAAAATGTCGTCCATCAGGCAAAAACACGGCCAATGATAAATCCTTTTTCTTCGCCTTCGCAAGCGCAGGAATATAATTGGCTACTTTTCCATACTGGATAAACTCCTTTGCTTCATCAATAAGGATTTTTAAATCCTCCATTTGCTGAACCTCTTTTTCTTCTCGAAATCCATTTTGCGTCATAAAATCACCTATTTAGTTTAATTCAGTTTTAAGGTAAAAAAAGCAAATGAAAGGAAAAGACACCTAAAACCGCTTTTTCAGAGTGTCTATTACTATTTACTACCTATCTTTACTATCTACCTCTCCCACCAGATCTTCCTTCGTTACGTGTACTACGTGTACTACCTGTACTTCTAGATCTTCCATCGTTTCTTGTTCTACCTAAACTCTCGCTTCTTTCGCCTCTACCAGATCTATTCGTATTACCAGTTCTACCTGCTCTGCCAGCATTTCCCGTTCTTTCCGATCTGTTTGTACTTCCTGGTCTTTCCACTC